>JARHYV010000157.1 GCA_029258495.1 Faecousia sp.
GCTTCTCCTCGCATGAACAGAGCCATTTACAATCTCTGTTTTATCTTTCACAGTAAGCCAGAATGCCGGCAAAAATCAGCTTGCCAACAACCGAGCCTCCATCCAGCATACCGATGCTCTTATCGCCGTAATAGGCCGCGCGGCCGTGAACCGAGCGCATCTGTTTTGTGCTTTCCGATCCTTCCTCTGCTGCCTGCGCCGCTGCTGTGAACGCTGTCTTTGCATCTTCGCAAGCATGTGCCTTCAGTGCTTCTACGGCGGGATACAGTGCATCCAGAATGGTCTTTTCGCCGGGCTTTGACTTTGCCTTTTCCATAATCAGCTGAAGACCGGCATCCATTGCATCTGCCAGTTCTGCAAGTGTGCAGTCTGTTTTTTTCTTCAGACTTTTTGCCATGCCCATCATGCCGAATGCAGTGATCGTTCCCAGAGAAGATGGGGCAGACTCATTAAATACGGAGCTGCACTTCATAAAAAGCTTCCCCAGATCCGTTTCTTCCGTCCCCTCAAGGTAGACCTTGACAGCCTGATATCCGCTGCTCATAGAGATCCCCAAATCGCCGTCGCCATTTTTAGAGTCCAGCTCTACAAGATAGTCCCTGTTTTCCGTCATAACGGCACTGATGCATCCCATTGCTTCTTTCAGATTATTCGCATTCATTGACCGTCCCCCCCTTACTTGTTTGCGTTGGTATAGAACGGAGTCGATGCAGGACTTCTCAGCAGCTCCTTCAGCTGATCATCCAACCGCATCACTGTCACAGACAGCCCTGCCATTTCCATAGAAGTGGCAAACTCGCCAATATGAGGCATATAGATACGCACGCCCTGAGCCTCCAGCAATTTGTGAAGTCTGCGGTAAACGATCAGCTGCTCCTCCAGAGGGGTCGCACCCAAGCCATTTACCATAACGGAAACCTCATCGCCTTCTGCAAGGGGCATATCCTCTGTGATCTTCGCCAGAAGGGTCTGCGCAATCTCGTCCGCAGTCATCATCTTGCGCACCTCGATACCGGGCTCTCCGTGGATCCCCATTCCCAGTTCGATTTCGTCGTCCTGAATTGAGAATGTGGGCTTGCCCACCTCCGGAACGATGCAGGGGGAAATCGCCACGCCCATTGTCCGGGTATTGTCCAGTGCCTTCTGCGCAACTGCCGCCACCTCATCCAGACTCATCATCTTCTCTGCCGCTGCACCCGCGATCTTAAAAGCATAAACCATGCCGGCAACACCGCGTCGGCGGTCAGCCGTTTCCTTGGGACTGGAGCAGACATCGTCGCAAACCAGTACACTTCGGGTTTCAATATCGTCAAAATCGGCAAGTTCGCAGGCCATCTCAAAATTCATTTTGTCGCCGCCGTAGTTGCCGTAAAGGCACAGAACGCCGCTGCCATAATCACAAGCCTTGATCATATCCGCCATTTTCTGAGCAGAGGGTGAGGCAAACACATTACCCACGGCACAGCCATCCAGCATACCCTGACCCACATAGCCCAAAAATACAGGCAGATGTCCGCTTCCGCCGGCCGTCACAATGCCGACCTTTCCCTTCTGAACGGGTGTATTCGTGACCAGAATACGCTTGTCGCCGTTCAGCAGCTTTACTCGGTCACCATAAGCACAAATGATACCTTCCATGGTTTCATCCACAAAATTCTCGGGTTTATTGATCATTTTTCTCATATAATTACCCCCAAACTGTAAATGCAGTAGAATTCTCTGATTATGCGCCCAGATAGGCACGCTTGACCTCCGGATCCACCAGAAGATCCTTGCCTCTGCCGCTCAATGTAATGTTTCCTGTTTCCAGAACATAGCCGCGATCGGCAATAGACAGCGCCATGGATGCATTCTGTTCGATCAGCAGAACCGTCTTGCCCATATCACGGATCTTCATAATCAGCTCAAAGATCTCCTCAACGATGATGGGCGCCAGTCCCAAAGACGGTTCATCCAACATGATGATATCCGGATCCATCATCAGTCCCCGGGCGATCGCCAGCATCTGCTGCTCACCGCCGGACAAGCTGCCTCCGCCTTGAGATGTGCGCTCCTTCAAACGGGGAAACAGATCATAGGATGTGGCGATCAGATCATTGATTTCCCCCTTGGTTAGTTTTGGATTGCCCAGTGTTCCGACCTGCAGATTTTCATACACGGTCAGCGATGGGAAAATCTTTCGTCCTTCGGGAACATGGCTAAGACCCATTTTGACGATCTTGTCAGGCGGCATGTTGGTGATATCCTGTCCCTTAAAGGTGATCTTGCCGCTCGTCTTCTCCACCAGATTGGAGATTGACATCATTGTCGTTGTTTTACCTGCACCGTTACCGCCAATCAGAGTGATGATCTCCCCCTTCTTGACCTCCATGTTGATGTCGGTCAATGCGGTGATATACCCGTAATTCACGGAAAGGTGTTCAATTTTCAGCATATCCTCAGCCATATCACTTCACCGCCTCTCCTGCAATAATACCCTTACCAAAGTAAGCCTCATGCACCTGCTGATTATTCTTGACTTCATCAGGCGTACCCTCACAAATCTTTTGTCCGAAATTCAGAACCAGGATCCGGTTGCAGGAATTCATCACAAACTTCATGTCATGTTCAATAACCGCAATCGTATAGCCATCGGCATTCAGCTGCTTGATAAACTCCATCAGCGATTGGGTTTCCAGCGGGTTCATACCTGCAGCCGGTTCATCCAGCAGGAGGATTTTGGGATCCAGAGCCAGCGCACGGGCAATTTCCACCTTCCGCTGAACACCATAAGCCAGATTTCCTGCAAGAGTATCCTTGAACTCCAACAAACCGACTTTTTCCAGAATCTCAATTCCTTTTTCCACAACAAACTCCTCATCCTTCTGATAGCGCTTGTCGTGGAATATTGCATCGCCCAGGCGTGTCTTTGTTCTGTTGTGGAATCCGATCTTGACATTGTCCAGAACACTCATATAGCGAAACAGCTGAATATTCTGGAATGTGCGGGCCATTCCACGGCCTGCGATCTGGTCAGAGGGCAGACCGGAGATTTTCTCGCCATCGAGCAGGATCTCGCCTTTTGTCGGCTGGTAGATCCCTGAGCAGATGTTGAAGAAGGTTGTCTTACCTGCACCGTTGGGGCCGATAATACCAAAGATATCTCCTTTATTAACGGTCATGTCTACACCTTCAACAGCTTTCAGACCGCCGAAATATTTACACACACCCCGTGCTTCCAGCAATGCACTCATGCCGACACCCCTCTCTTATCCTTCTTGCCCAATCTTTTTTTGCCGGTATTTCCGGACAGGATACTGTCGGATGCGCCGACCAGACCCTGAGGTCTCCACCACATCATGACGATGATCAGCAGACCATATGCAACCATTCTCCACTGACCAACAGGCCGCAGCAGCTCAGTCAGAAGGTTCACGATCACAGAACCTGCAACAGGGCCTACCAGAGTGCCCTGACCGCCGATGATCACCATAGACAGAATGTTAAAGCCCTCATCCAAAGTAAACATGGTAGAATCGATAAACCGGACATAAGGTGCATATGCCGCGCCTGCAATACCTGCCCAAAATGCTCCGTACATGAAGTTAGATGCCTTATACCGGGAAGTCTGAACACCCAGTGATTTAGCAGCCAGCTCATCTTCACGAATGGAGATCCATGCTCGGCCCACGCGGGAACGGATCACCCGTCCGGTCACAAACAGGAACAGGACTGCGATCACCAGGAAAATATAGTAGTAATTACGAGAACCTGTGAACTGGAAACCAAATGCTTCCGGAACCGGAATACCCTTGATGCCCATGGGGCCGCCGGTCAGGCCTTCCCAGTTCAGTGCCAGCAGCCGGACAATCTCAGAAAAGCCCAGCGTCACAATGGACAGGTAGATACCCTTCATTTTCAGGGTCGGCAGTGCAATCACTCCGCCGAAAATCGCGGTGACGATACCGGCGATCGGCAGTACCAACCAGAAGGAAAGCCCCAAGCGGGTTGCAAGAATTGCCTCACAGTATGTACCTATACAGAAGAAACCTGCATGGCCGATACAAGTCTGACCGCTGTAACCATTGATAACATTCAGCGAGCCTGCCAATGTGGCATACAAAAGGATACGGCACAGGATGCCCATCAAATAGCTCTGTCTGACAAACATTGGTAAAACAGCCAGAATCGCTATCATTACCAGATTAAATAGAATCTTATGTTTCTGATAGAGCGCTTTTGACTTTAACATAAAATCTCTCATTATGGACGCGCTCCTTTCTTAGAGGCAAAGCCCTGAGGTCTGATGATCAAAACAAGAATCAGGAATCCGAATGCAAATACATCACGGAAACTTGCAGAAGAAATGGTAATACCCAGATTTTCGATAAGTCCAATACACATGCCGCCGATCGCCGAGAAACGAATGTCGGTCAATCCGCCCAGCACAGAGGACGAAAATGCCTTCATACCATAGGAACCGCCCATGGTTGCGCTAAGTGTCTGGTAATAGATGGACAGCAGCATACCGGCTACACCGCCAAGACCGCAGCCAATGCAGTTACCGATCATAGCAGTCCGCTTGACATTGATGCCCATCATATAGGCCGCTGTCTTATCCTGACTGACAGCACGCAGCGCAATTCCCCATTTGGTCT
>JARHYV010000063.1 GCA_029258495.1 Faecousia sp.
GATGGCAACCCCTTGATCTCTGAAATACTCAAATGTCTGCTTTGCACGGGGACGAATCGGATTAGATAGAACCACCAAAGCAAGCGGGATCACAACCGGGCCCAGGCTACCATCTCCGAAGATATCATCCTCCCCGTCTTTTTCATAATCATAAGATGCAAATAGCAGCACGCGCTCTCCTTGTGAGGAACGAGCAATGATCTGGTTCTGTAACTGCGCCGTAGTTTCTGTAAGGAGCATTTCCGGTGCACCTAAAATATAGGCACCATCTGCTCCGAAATCGACTGCGCTGTATTTTGTTGCAGAGGAAAACCCCTTGATCCGCACTGCTCTGCCATCTGTGCTTTCATCTCCAAAATATGCTTTCAACGCCTTCATGGTTTCGTTATCTGCATTCATGCTGCGAACAAAACACCTGATCCGCTCAGATGGATCATCCTCATTCTCCAGAGAAATAATCTCCTCCACCTTCATCTGCGGCTCTGTGATCGTTCCCGTTTTATCCACGCACAGCACATCCACCCGTGCAAGTGTCTCTATACACTTCATATCATGAACAAGGGTATCTTTTTTCGCCAAACGGATGGTGCTTGCCGCAAGCGCCACACTTGTCAGCAGATATAATCCTTCCGGGATCATTCCGATGATGGATGCCGCTGTATTTTCTACGCTCAATTTCTCCGGCAGGCCCAACACCACATGCTGATTCCAGAACATAAGTCCGGCAAACGGAATGATAATGATCCCAATCACCTGAATGAGCAATGTCAAGGATCTCATCATGCCGGGTTTCTGCTTTTTCTTGATCTTCTTTGCATCTCTGGACAACTGCGCTGCAAATGATTCATTGCCAACCTTGCTGAGTTGTGCTCTGGCCTCACCCGATATCACAAAACTGCCCGACAGGAGCGTATCTCCCACCGATTTTTTTATTTCGTCGGATTCACCTGTTACCAGAGATTCATTTACTGTGATCTCTCCGCTGCGTACAATCGCATCCGCACAGATCTGATTCCCTGCGCCAAAGATCACAACATCATCCAAAACCAGATGATCACTGGACACAGTCTGCATTTTTCCATCCCGAACAACTGTCACTTCCGGTGCTGTCACCAATTTCAGCGCATCAAGCGTCCGCTTGGATTTCAATTCCTGAATGATACCGATAACCGAATTGACCGTTACCACAACCAGAAACATCAGATTATTGTATGAACCTTCATATAGCAAAACAATGGCTATTATAAAGAATATCAGATTAAAATATGTAAAAACATTGGAACAAATAATCTGTCCAACCGTCAGTGAAGATTCATCTCTGATTGCATTGTTCAGTCCCTCTTCCATCCGCTCAGCCACCTGCTGACCGGAAAGCCCCTGCATCGGATCCGGTGTGTATCGCCGGAGCTCGCGTTGCTGCAGCGTTTCACCGTTATTATGAATTTTTGTTCTTATGTGTCTATCCATGTTCTGTTTCTCCAACCCCCTTGGTTGTATCCGCTCTTTTGAAAATTTTATCTGTTCATCAAACCTCTTGAACACTCTGCATTTTGTACACCATTGTCAATTTCTGTTAGTATAACACCAATCGGATTTGGGAGCAATCCGAAAATATTAAATTTTTCTTTAGATACCCGAAACAATTCCTTATGAATGAGCGAAAGCCATACATTGACTGCATCGCACGAGGTCGCTTTCTGCATCAATTCCATAAATAGACATTCCTGCCCATATGTCTAAATTATGGGCATAAACACTTAGCTTACCCGTATATTTCTTTTTCCTGTTGTACTATAATGTATACATAGAGGTATACCCTTTCCCATGTATACATACAGCAAAGGGCTGCCAAAGATTCATTTATTTCTGTTTGTATCACAATATAATGTTTGATATGCGTTGCTGTGATTTGATTATTTTCAGATACTGCCACTGTTGAACAAAAAGGAGAGAAAACCATGACTGTCCCAGAACTTCACCAATTTTTAGGCGGCATTGATATCGGTTCTACTACTGTAAAACTTGTCATCATGGATGCTGATGGAAGGATCTTATATGCTGACTATCGCCGACACAATGCCCATACGCAGGAAACCCTAAAGGATCTCCTGCTGGATGCCAAGCAACAGTTAGGTGAATTCTCCCTGCAGGCAAAGATCACAGGTTCAGGCTCAATCAACCTTGGAAAAGCCTTGGATCTTCCCTTCGTACAGGAAGTTGTCGCTGTCGCCTCTGCACTTCGCTTTACTGCGCCTCAGACAGATGTTGCCATTGAACTTGGCGGCGAAGATGCAAAGATCATTTATTTCACCGATGGTCTTGATGAACGAATGAATGGTGTCTGCGCAGGAGGTACCGGTTCATTCATTGACCAGATGGCAGCCCTGCTGCAGACTGACGCAGCAGGGCTGAATGCCGCCGCTGAAAGCTACCAGCAGATCTATCCCATTGCTGCGCGATGTGGTGTCTTTGCAAAAACAGACATTCAACCCCTTATCAATGAAGGCGCTACCAAAGCGGATCTTGCAGCATCCATTTTTCAAGCAGTCGTCAACCAAACAATTTCAGGGCTCGCCTGTGGCAAACCGATCCGTGGCTGTGTAGCCTTTCTTGGAGGCCCACTTCATTTCCTGCCTGAGCTGAAAAAATCATTCATCCGTACCCTGCGATTGACGGACGATCGTATTGTGGATCCGGAGAATTCCCATC
>JARHYV010000097.1 GCA_029258495.1 Faecousia sp.
GCCGCACCGCTGTCATCGCTGCTAACCTGCTGCGTGGCAAGCACAAGGTTGATTTCACCCCCAATGTTGATTGCGGCGATTATGTAATCATCATCAACACCGACAAGGCTGTTCTGACCGGCAACAAGGCAGAGCAGAAGATGTACTACCGTGTATCCGGCTGGATCGGTGGCCTGAAGGAGACCAAGGCTCGCGTAATGATGGAGAACCGTTCCGATTACGCTATGGAAGTTGCCGTTAAGGGCATGCTGCCCAAGAACACTCTGGGCCGCAACTGCATGGGCCGCCTGCACCTGTACAAGGGCAGCGAGCATCCCCATGTTGCCCAGAAGCCCGAAGCTTGGACCCTGGACTAATTGGAGGTAAGGAATTATGTACGAGAGCAAGAAGAAGTATTTCTACGGCACCGGTCGCCGTAAGTCCAGCGTCGCTCGTGTTCGCGTTTATGAGAACGGCACTGGCGCTATCACCATCAACGGCCGTGATATCGACAACTACTTCGGTCTGGACACCCTGAAGCTGATCGTCCGTCAGCCCCTGGTTTCCACCGATATGCTGGGCAAGGTTGACGTTGTTGTCAACGTTTGCGGCGGCGGCGTTACCGGTCAGGCCGGCGCGATCCGTCACGGCATCTCCCGTGCTCTGCTGACCGCTAATGCAGAGTACCGTCCCACTCTGAAGGCTGCTGGTTTCCTGACCCGCGACCCCAGAATGAAGGAAAGAAAGAAGTACGGCTTGAAGGCTGCACGTCGTGCACCTCAGTTCTCCAAGAGATAATTTCTCTCTGGGACTTCTCAATCATGCACCAAACCCCGGAAACTTCGGTTTCCGGGGTTTTTGTTTTCCGTTTTTTCATGCACAGGCTGACTTCAAATACCCGCTCTTCCATGTATACTCAATGCAGCAGGGACTGAATTTGCAGGCAAACCGCATCCAAATCCGTTTCACCGGATACGACATGGATATCATGCACTTCTGAATCAAAGCATCCATGCTTATTTTCAAGCATCTTTTCTACCGGCGCAGGAAGTGTCCCACGCATCCGCTGGGCAAAGCGATCCTTGATCACAGCCAAATCAGCAGTCACAAGAACGCGCAGCGCATTTTCCGGTAAAAGCTGCAGGTGTTCTCTTTCTGCAATCACATAAATAATATGCCCGCCGGCTGTATCTGCAAGTTTCTTTTCAAACAATTTCTTCGCAATCGACTCATTTTTGGCAAGCCGAAGGTAATCCTTTCCCGCATATACCTCAGCGCCAAGCAAATCTTTCAGCTTGTCTGCAAGGGTGGATTTGCCCGTGCAGCTTTCTCCCATGATCCCGATAACCATCGCAAATTCTCCTCTTTTCTTGAAATCGTTCTAATTATACCAACCACATTTTCAAATGTCAATCGCACATCCTATGTGGTGATCCCCCACGATCCGTGATATCATATATCCGTGAGAAATTTTTCGATAAATGCATGAACCTTTCGCCACACCAAGGCGTATCTGTATACGAAAGGAGGCGGAGCGGATGCTAGACCCCTACATTCAAAAATACGGTCGGCGGCTATACGGTTTCTGTCTTACGCTTTGTGCCAACCGGTTCGATGCAGATGACCTCTATCAAACCACTTGGCTCAAGGCTATGGAGCATTTTGATCAGTATCAAAAGGATCTCCCCTTTGAGCCGTGGCTGACTCGGATCTGCGTCAATACATACCGGAGTCGATTGCGAAGGATCGCCCGAAGTCCTATCTTTGACGCCTTTCGCAGCGACGAAGAAAAAACGCTTGTGCTGAATCAGACGCCGTCACCGGAGGCCGAGGATTATTCTGCACTCCATGCGGCGATCGATCGCCTGCCTGACAAGCTGCGACTGACCGTGCTGCTGTTTTATTTCGAAGAAGAAGATATTGCATCCATATCCGCTATTTTGAACATTCCACCCGGAACTGTGAAATCCCGGCTGAACAAAGCCCGAAAAAAACTAAAGGAGGCGTTGCAGAATGAACCCGATCTATGATTTTGAAACAGCCGTCCCACCCCCTCTAAATGAGGCTGTTCTGCAGCAGATCGCAAAACAAAAGCAATCACAGCTGCAAATTGCCCTATTAGCCATATCAAGCATATTGATTTTAACCGCATTTACCCTACTGGGTCTGGCCGCCGCGCCATTTTATCCATTGCTTGCATGGGTATTCTTTCTCAATGTCGCAGTAACCACGATCGGCAGCGGCGCCGCTGCAATCATTTACACGGAAAGGAAAAGGTGTCTTGTATGAACAGCATGATTATGATGTTTCTACCCATTTTTCTACTTGTAATTCTCATCCCCATTTTCATCGGGATCTATGTATTCCGAGATGCCAAGCGGCGGAACATGAATGCACTGCTGTGGACGCTGATGGCGATCCTGGTTCCCGGGCTTTTCGGTTTCCTGATTTATCTGCTGATCCGAGGGAATTATTCAGACCTGCACTGCCCCCAGTGTGACACCCCCGTAGAGCAGGATTTTATCGTCTGCTCGAATTGCGGTGCCAAACTGAAACCAACCTGCCCTAACTGCGGTCGGGCAGTAGACGGGGTCTGGAAGATCTGCCCCCATTGCGCCCAGCCTCTGCCGGAACACCAGAGCGTGACCCCTCCCGTCCATAAGAAAGACAAGCATCTATGGAAAATCCTTTTGATTGTACTGCTCATCCCGCTGATCCTACTGGCATTCATTTTCCTAGGGAACTTTATCTTCACAGGTGTGGGCGGCTCCAGCAGTTTCCGCGAGGATGCCCGGGAGGATTACTTTTCCGCGCAGCCTGAACCGCAAATCAGTGATCGGATCTCTTCTTGGCTGAATACCGTGGACGAAACAAGAGATCTGGATCGTGCCTATGCGCTGCAATACACAAAACAGGTCGACCGCAATACCTATCAGCATTACTTTCTGGTTCATGCCCCCGGCACATACGACAATTCCAAGAGCGGAATACAGCTGTCTGAACGGCTATTCGGCGCAACTGCTCAGCTGAATGTGGGATGGACAGGATATAACGACGGTCTGTACAGCATCATGATGACCAGTTCAAAAGAAAAGAGCAACCTAAAAATCGTTCGGGACGGGAAAACGCTGCCCTGCACCACCATCTCCGTTGACTTCAATCCCACCTTATATCTGAACGAGCCAAGCCTTCCCTACGCAGATGGTGACCCCTTTGCAGGCGGCAGGATCATCCCCGAAAAGATGACCATCCTTCAGGCAACAGAAAACGGCGAGCAGATGGTTTCTGAGTTCACACAATGGGAAACGGATGAGATGCATCGGCTTTTATCCGTCATCGAAAATGCCCCCTATGTGAAACTCAGCGATCCGATCTACAAAGAGATCACCACCAACGATTTTAAGGAACTGCACGACGGATACACGATAATCATCGAATTGCCTGTCCAGAAGGATCAGCCAGACCATCCGGACACAATCGCCTGCCACGCTGTCAAACGAAACAGCAAATACTATCTGATCGACGATCACGATGACAAAGGACACTATATCCGCAAGATCGATAAAGGAACTTATGCCTATCTGGAATCCCGATTTACCGGGATGAGCACCACTCCTGATGCATGAATTCAGTAACGCTCTGTAATGCACACAAATCCGGACACTGCACAATGGTGTGGTGTCCGGATTTTTCGTGCTATCACAATATCATAATGTATGCATTCATGCTCCCGACCTCCGGCTGCGCATACAGCCATATGGAAAAAGGGCAGCTGTGCCGGAGCACAGCCGCCCTTCCGGAGGAACAATTTTATATCCAGAGCGTCAAAACCCGCGCTGATGGAATATCTCAGTTTTAATCAAGGCAGCAGCGGCTCATTGATATTCCAGCTGACATAATAGGTACCGATCAGACCCACGCAATTAAACTCCTCGCCATACTGCTCCTTCAGGGTGACGATTTCATTCGTGGGAACATCATCGATCAGCAGCCAATCACCGTTTTTGAAATTGGTCAGCATATTGTTTGTGTCACTGGACAGGTGGAACTTGATCTGCTCCATGGTCACTTCGTTTGCAGCGTGGTAGTTGGGGTTCTTTTTCAGAGTGATCACAGAGTCATGCTCCCACCCTTCCATGGTATACGCGCCATTGCCGATATAGCTGGCAGGGTTGGTCGCCCAAGCCTCGTTGGTGCACACATCCTCGCGAACCGGGAAGAATGTGGGGAATGCCAGCAGCTGATTCCAATAAGGAACATCATTCTTCAGCGTGACTGCAAGGGTCTTATCATCCACTGCCTCCACCTTGAGATCATCGGGGTGTCCCTGAACGATCTCCAGCAGATAGTTGTAATCAGCACCAAGCGCAGTAGATGCTGCGCGCTTCCACGCAAAGGCAAAATCACCGGCGGTCAGAGCCACACCATCAGACCACTTCAGACCATCCTTCAGGGTGTAGGTATAGGTCACTGTACCGTCATCGTTCATGACACCTTCCGGCAGCTCGGTAGCGCAGTCCGGCACAACAACCAGTTTCCCGTCCTGATCCTGCTCCCACTTTGCCAGTCCTGCAAACATATGGCTGATCAGAGTACCGCCGTCAACGGTGGAGTTCAGCGCAGGATCCAGTGTATCCGGCTCGGACGCAATGCACACAGAGATGCTATCCGTCTTGCCATTGATGTTGGTCTTACTGAAATACTTTGCGCCAAGCGGATTGCTGTAAAAGCCCTTCACGGAGTCGTCCAGCATATAAATATCCGTATTGAAATACAGCGGAACAATGCAGCCGGAGTCCATGATCATATCTTCTGCCATGTGCATCATTGTATAACGCTTTTCAATGTCTGTGCACTCTTTGATACGGGAGATCAGCACATCGTAGGTTTCCGCCCAAGTGCCATTTTCAACTTTAATATCATAGCCTAGTCCGGTCAGATCCAGATTATAGATCTTAAGGGCTGCATGGTCACCCTTGCCGAACTGGATATCGTTATTGCCGGAGGCTGTTGTCCACATATCCAGGAAACTGATGGGATCGTTGTAGTCCGCCGTCCAGCCGTTACGGGCGATGGAATAATCACCGGCTTTACGGGTGTTCAAGAAGGTGTTCCACTCCTGATTTTCCAAATTCAGTGTGATGCCAATGGATGCAAGGGTCGCTGAGAGATACTCACCGATCGCCTTGTGGCTGTCAGAGGTATTGTACAGATAAGTCAAAACCGGAAAATCCGTGAATTTGCCTGTGCTTTCATCATAGGGATAGTACTTTTTCAGAGTCTCGACTGCCTGAGAGAAATTATTCTCGTATGCATCTTTGGAAACATCATAATAGCCGGTGAATTCGTTGGAGCCTGCATTCTCATAGAACTGGCTGCCGTCCGCATCCGTCATGCCCGTTGCAACAAAGGAAGATGCCGGCAGCTGACCTGCCTGAGTGACCTGTTCGACAATATAGTTTCGATCCAGCAGCAGAGAAATTGCCCGGCGGATCTCCGCCTCTGCAACCGCCTTCTCTTCTGCGCTCATCTGAGAAGAAACGGACTCCTGTGATGGACCGGAGGGATCGGCTGCGGATTGACCGCAGGCTGCCATACTCAATACCATAGTTGCAGCCAGTAACATTGCAAATAGTTTTTTCATTGAACATGTTCCTTTCTTATTGATTTTATCATTCAAATCCGCTGCCGGAACAATCCGGTACGCGATTTGAGCACTTAATTGAATTTCTCCATATTATGACATGCGACAAAGTGTCCTGCCGAGCGTTCGGTAAATTCCGGCATACTTTCCGCGCAAGCCTCTGTCGCATAGGGGCAGCGGGTTCGGAACGGGCAGCCGGATGGCGCATTCAACGGACTCGGAATATCACCGGACAGCACGATCCGCTTGTTTTCTCTGGCTTTTTTAGGATCCGGCAGTGGGACAGAGGAAATCAGACTCTTGGTATAGGGATGAAGGGGATGATCATAAATCTCCTTGGCATCTGCCAATTCCACCATCTTGCCCAGATACATCACCGCGATCCGATCCGAAATATGACGGACAACCAGCAGATCGTGAGCAATGAACAGATATGTCAGATCCATCTGTTCCTGTAATTCATCGAACATATTGATCACCTGCGCCTGAATGGAAACATCCAGTGCCGATACGGGCTCGTCACAAACGACGAATTCCGGTTTCATCGCCAATGCTCTGGCGATGCCGATGCGCTGCCGCTGACCGCCCGAAAACTCATGGGCATATCGGTTGGCATGCTCTGAATTCAGCCCCACCCGGTTCATCAATTCCAGAATGCGCTCCTGCCGCTCCTTTTGGTCTGCGTACATTTTATGTACATCCAGAGGCTCTCCGATGATATCGGATACCGTCATTCGGGGATTCAGCGAGGAATAAGGATCCTGAAAGACCATTGCAGATTTCTGCCGGTACTCCAGCACATCCTTCTTGCTTTCGATCTTCTTCCCTTTGAACCAAATCTCTCCGGAGGTCGGCTTATATAGGTGCAGCAGGGTTCTCCCAACCGTAGTTTTGCCACAGCCGGACTCCCCGACCAATCCCAGTGTTTCACCTTTTTTTATGGAGAACGATACATCATCCACCGCCTTCAGCGGCTTTGACGAAAATAGTCCGGTAGATACATCAAAATACTCTTTCAGATTTCTGACATCGATCAATGGCTGCTGCATCATTGTGTATCGCCTCCTTCCTTAACTTCGTTCTGAAGTGACTCCTTATAATTCATCCAACAGGATGCATAGTGATTTTCATTCAGGATCATACGCTCACAGCGTTCTTTCAGACAGATCTTCATTGCCGACTCACAGCGAGGTGCAAAGGGACAGCCCTTCGGCATATTGAGTAGATCGATGGGCGTTCCCGTAATGGGCTGCAGCTTTTCTCCGTCATTATCAATCGTGGGGATCGAGCGGATCAAGCCCTTTGTATACTCGTGTCTGGGATTGTAGAAAATCTCGTCTGCTGTCCCCTGCTCACATATGGATCCGGCATACATAACGATCACTTCATCGCACATCTGAGCAACCACGCCCAAGTCATGGGTGATCATAATGATTGCCATACCCATTTCCTTTTGCAGTTTCTGCATCAGTTCCAGGATCTGTGCCTGAATGGTTACATCCAAAGCGGTGGTCGGCTCATCGGCGATCAGAATGTCCGGCTCACAGGCCAGTGCCATTGCGATCATCACTCTCTGCCGCATACCGCCGGACAACTCATAGGGGTACTGTTTCATGCGTTTCTCCGGCTCGTTGACATTGACCAGACATAGCATTTCAACAGCGCGCTCATAAGCCTGTTTTTTTGTCCGATCTGTATGGAGCAGGATCGCCTCCATCAGCTGCCGACCAATGGTATAGGTCGGATTCAGGGAAGTCATCGGATCTTGAAAGATAATGGATATCTTGTTGCCGCGGATGGTTTTCAGCGTCTTTTCGCTTGCACCAACCAATTCCTGCCCATTAAATTTGATGGAGCCGGAAACGATTTTTCCTGTCTTTTCAAGGATCTGCATCACAGAATAAGCGGTGACGGATTTTCCGGAACCGGACTCACCAACGATCCCCAGAACCTTGCCCTGATCCAAGAAAAAGGAAACACCGTTCACCGCCTTCACTTCACCTGCAGGCGTGTAGAAGGAGGTATGCAGATCTTTCACTTCCAGTAATGCCATAAGGACTCACTCCTTTCGTTAGCTCTTCAGCTTGGGATCAAATGCATCCCGAAGACCGTCGCCAAACAAATTCAAAGAAAGAACGATCAGAGAGATCGTAATCGCCGGGATCACCAGACGCGACGGATAGGTGCTGATGCCGTTGAGCGCATCAGATGCAAGACTGCCCAAAGATGGCATCGGTGCATTCACGCCCAAGCCCAAGAAGGACAGATAGCTTTCTGTAAAGATCGCACTGGGAATTTGCAGTGCTGTTGAGATGATCACCACGCTGATGCAGTTGGGCAGAAGATGCTTGCGAATGATCCAACCGCCCTTGGCTCCCGTGGACTGAGCCGCCAAAACATATTCCTGCTCCCGCAGAGAAAGGATCTGCCCGCGGATCAGCCGAGCCATAGACACCCAATACAGCAGCGCAAACACAATGAACAGGGAAATAATATTACTTCCGATCTTGCTGAACACCGTTCCTTCGATCAGCGGTGTCAAGGCTACCTTCATGACTGAGGCAAGCAATATCACGATGAGCATATCCGGCAGGGAGTATATCACATCCACGATCCGCATGATGACCATATCCACCTTTCCTCCGCAGTAGCCTGCAATGGAGCCAATGGTCAAGCCGAAGATCAGAACAATGATACTGGCAAAGAA
>JARHYV010000135.1 GCA_029258495.1 Faecousia sp.
TTTCGAAATGGTCGTCCGGATCATGATGCCTTAGGTCGGATGATCGATATGCAGATCCGAGAAGGGATCGACGGGCTTGTTGTGTGCGGCACAACGGGTGAGAATGCGACGCTGAGCGATGAGGAGAAAATGGGGGTCATTGAATTCGCAGTTGAGCATACAGCAGGAAGAGTACCTGTGATTGCAGGTACGGGAACCAACGATACTGAGCATGCTCGAAAATTGACCAGGATGGCAACAAGCGCAGGCTGTGATGCTGTACTGGTTTCAACACCCTATTACAACAAGGCAACACAAAAAGGCCTTGCTGCTCATTTTTTTGCAATAGCCGATGCCACCGATAAGCCGGTAATCGTATATAATGTACCGTCACGCACCGGTGTCAATATTATGCCAAAGACCTATGCGCACCTTGCAGAGCACCCTAATATCAAAGCGATAAAAGAGGCAAATGGGAATATTTCCGAGATCGCGGAAACGGCTGCGCTGGTGGGGGATCGTCTGGATCTGTATTCCGGAAACGACGACCAGATTGTGCCGGTGATGTCCTTGGGCGGCAAGGGTGTGATATCCGTACTATCCAATCTGATGCCTAGGCAGACTTCGCAGATGTGTCACGAATTTCTGTCCGGAAATGTTGCATCGGCACGCAAAAGCCAGCTGGAGCTGCTGCCGCTGATCCATGCGCTTTTCTCTCAGGTAAATCCGATACCCGTGAAGGCGGCATTGAGCCGTATGGGATATTGCGAAAACACGCTTCGTCTGCCGCTTACAGAAATGGAGGAGGCAGAGCATGAGATCCTTTTGCAGCAGATGAAACGATACGGACTGATCTAAGTCGGAATGGGAAAAACACACCAAAGAGGGATACACAGATATGAGAATTATTGTCAATGGGGCAACAGGCAGGATCGGACGGCTGCTGTGCAGCGCGATTGAAGCGGATCCTGAGCATGTCCTGACAGCGGCATGCAGTAATAAAGACCTGTCAAAAAAGCTTTTGAATATCGGTGAAACTGCTGATGTTATCATAGATTTTTCAAACCATCAGGCAACAGAAGATGTGACAAGATTTGCCATGGAGAAAAAGATCCCGGTGGTGATCGGAACCACCGGACAGACTCCGGAAGAGATGCAGATGATCCGGGAATGTGCGCAGGCAGTTCCTGTGTTTTTTGCTGCAAATATGTCCATTGGAGTTGCACTGCTGTGTGAACTTGCAAAAAATGTGATGCGGGTATTTCCTGCGGCAGAGTTGGAAATTATAGAATGCCATCACGATCAGAAACTGGATGTTCCTTCGGGAACGGCGCTTATGTGTGCAAAAGCGGTTCAGCAGATGCGTCCGGAGAGCAAAATCGTCCTTGGTCGGCAGGAGCAGGGCCTTCGGGATCCGAAAGAGATTGCGATCCATTCTCTTCGCTATGGCAAGGAAGTCGGAACGCATACAATGATTTTTTCCTGTGGTAATGAAACGCTGGAACTATGCCACAAGGCTGAGGACAGGGCTCTGTTTGCAGACGGTGCGCTGGCGGCGGCACGGTTTATCGTCGGGCAGGCTGCCGGTCTGTATGGCATGGGACATTTGATGGAGGTATGAGATGAGTCGAATTCGAATTGGAATTTACGGTTACGGAAATCTGGGAAAGGGTGTGGAGTGCGCCGCGCTGAACAGCGAGGATATGG
>JARHYV010000211.1 GCA_029258495.1 Faecousia sp.
TCGGCAGCATGGAAAAGTCGTGGGTCGTCATCAGGATGGACAGATCATAATTCTTGCGGATCTCATCCAGCATGTCCATCAGATTTGTCATACCTTCGATATCAACACCGGACAGCGGCTCGTCCAAGATCAGAATGTTTGGCATAGGCTCCAGAGCGAGAGCGAGGAGCACGCGCTGTAGTTCGCCGCCGGACAGTGTGCCTACTCGTTTGTCGATGAGGTCTTCGCCGTGTACCCGCTCCAGACAGGCAAGCACCTGCCTGCGCAGGGTCTTGCCCAGTCCAAGAAACGCAGGACGCTTGCTCAGACAGCAGGCAAATAGATCCGCAACGGATAACGGATCGCCGGTATCAAATGCCGGCGACTGCGGTACATAGCCGATCCTGGCTTTTACACGGCGCTGCCCGGGAACGGAAAAGACGATCACACCGTCGTATTCTCTCTGGCCAAGCAGGGCCTTCAGCAGGGTGGATTTGCCGGCGCCGTTCGGCCCGATCACGGCAACCATCTGCCCGCAGTGGACATGGAGGTTTACATCCTGTAAAACGAGCTCGTCACCGATCTTTACGGAAACATTCTGAACCTTCAGACAGCAGGAGTCATGGCATCCGCCATTATGCAGGTGAGTCATGATTGCAGTGCCTCCTTCAGCGTATCAATATTGTGGTACATGGATGCAAAATAATCATCCCCGGACATAGCCATGTCCAGACTATACACGGCAGCACCGGTTTCAGAGGAGATGATGGATGCGGCGGATGCCGATCCGTTTGTTTCGGTAAAGATCGCCGGCAGATGATGCTCTTTTACAAGCTCGATCAGATGTTTCAGCTCCTCGGCGGATGCCTCGCTGCCGGATTCTTCCTCGATCGCCTCCAGAATGTTCAGGTGGTAGGCATCTGCCAGATATCCGAACCCATCGTGGAATGTGATGATATCCCGGCAGGACAGCTCCTGCAGCTGAGTGGCGGCATACTGATTGAGCGCCTCGAGATCAGCCGTCAGTTTCTCCAGATTTGCCTTGAAATCTGTTTCGTATTCCGGATACTGCAGGGACAGACCTGCGCAGATGTTTTTTGCCATGGTGATGGCATTGACCGGCGAGAGCCAGATGTGAGGATCCGTTTCACCGTGATGCTCGTCGTGACCGTCGTGCTCCTCGTGAGCATGATCGTCGTGATGATGACCTCCTGCAAGCAGAGAGATATCGGCCGATGCATCGATGATACAGGCGGCATTTTCTAAGGATTCCTCCATAAATTCTTCCAGACCTGCGCCGGACACCACAACGACCTGAGAACCTTCGATGGCTTTCATCTGTCCGACGGTAAGGGAATAGTCATGCAGGCAGGAAACACTCTCGGTCACCAGACGATTCACCTTGATGGGCGTGTTTTCGCAGATGGCAGCGGTGAACTGGTACACAGGCAGTGTTGTGGCGGCAACCTGCGGCTGCGCATTTGATGCGCAGGCAGCGAGCAGTACACCGAGAGCCATAAATAGGAAGAGCTTTGTTTTTTTCATACAATCATCCATTCTAATTGTTCTAAATTATTTTTACCTATTATATCATGTTCTGAAAAAAACACAAGAAAAAAGAGGGCTGCATAAACAGCCCTCCTGCAATCGGTGAAAATCAGTGGGTATCGAGCCAGGCATTGACTTTTGCCTTGGCAAGCCGCAGAATGTCCTCGGTAGGGTAGGGAGATGATTCGCCGCCGAAGACATAGAGAAAATAAAGTCCACCGGGTGTCTGGTAGAGGGATTCCTCATAGCCTGCGGGATCGCCATAGCTACCAATGGTAGTCTTCTTAATCAGGGTTGCGGTTTCGGTATCATATTCCTTTTTGCAAATGATCTTCTTCATTTAGCAGAGCCTCCTCATGTCGTATGTAGTGATGAATTCATTATACACGATTCAACGGGAAATGCAAGGAGTCTCAGCGAAGAAAACATGGGGAAAACTCCGTTTTATCCCATCAAAACCCCATGTTTTTGTCGATAAAAAGGGGGAAGTTGGTAGATATCCATAAAGGAAATCACTCTGGAAGGCGTTCTTTTGTTCTGCTCATAGAAAAGTAGCGGTTTCGGAATATTTTGCACACACAACCGCCGGTGAACGGTTCGATCGCTTGTGTGAAGCGATATTCTGTGCTATGATTAAAAAGAGGTGAGATACTTGCGGGATATACCGATTTTTACAACCGACTA
>JARHYV010000255.1 GCA_029258495.1 Faecousia sp.
GCACCTAATCCAAGGAGCCGCAGACGGGCTAAAGATCATGGGCAGTATTTTCCCCTCACTGCTCATCTTGATCAGTGCCATTCACATGCTCCGCGCCAGCGGTGCATTAGAAACCGCCGCTGCTGCGCTGTCCCCGCTGCTGTCAATGCTCGGTATTCCTCCGGAAACGGTCATACTGATGCTCGTGCGTCCACTCAGCGGCAGCGCCGCATTGGCGATCGGTGCCGATTTGATGACCCACTATGGCGCAGACTCTATGATTGGAAGAACAGCTGCGGTCATGCTTGGCTCCACCGAAACCACATTTTACACCATCAGCGTCTACTTCGGCGCATGCGGTGTCAAGAAAACAAGATACGCACTTCCTGCTGCGCTGATCGCTGATATCACCGGATTTCTGGCAGCCTCCTGGACGGTACACCTGTATTATACATGAAAAGACCGCAGCATACGCTGCGGTCTTTTCATATAAACTTAGTCCTCGTCGTCTTCTTCCAAAGAAAACTCCAGAGTTTCACCACATTCCGGACAAACGATGGAACCTGCCTCCAGTGTCTCCTCATCAAAGTCGATCACATTGCCGCAGGCGCAGCGCACCTCATAGATGGTGGTTTCCTCGTCACCGAAATCGAAGCCCTCTTCCAGATCCTCATCATCCTCGTACTCGAAGTCGTCATCTTCTTCATCGTACTCGTCATCATAGTCATCCTCGTCGTCCATGTCCATGATGAAATCCTCGATGGCATCCAGATCATCCTCGATCTCGTCCAATTCGTCGGAAATAGCGATGGTGGTCTCCTGCACATCCGTCAATGTCTTTGTCACATCGCCCAACAGCTCCACGATTGCAGCAATCATCTTGCCCTCGTCGGAGTCGGTTTTCAGCTCCATGCCAGCCATCAGACCCTTTAGATATGCGGACTTCTCAGATAGTGTCATAACTAAAACTCCTTTTAATTAAGCCTTAGAACGGCCCAGGTACTCACCGGTACGGGTATCGATATTGATCTTGTCGCCTTCGTTGATGAACAGGGGCACCTTGATCTCAGCGCCGGTCTCAACGGTAGCAGGCTTGGTCACATTGGTAGCGGTGTTGCCGGCAAAGCCAGGCTCAGTCTCGGTAACAACCAGATCAACAAAGTTAGGAGCCTCAACACCAAAGACCTTGCCCTTGTAGCTCATGATGGTGCAGGTGTCGTTCTCCTTGACGAACTTGAAGGAGTCGTCCAGAACAGAAGCATCGATGGGCTCCAGCTCATAGGTCTCGCCGTCCATGAAGTAGTACAGCTGACCGTCGCTGTAGGAGTACTCCATCTTCTTGCGCTCAACATAAGCAGTGGGGTACTTTGCAGAAGGGTTGAAGCTGGTTTCAGTCACACCGCCGGTGATGACATTCTTCATCTTCACACGGACGAATGCTGCGCCCTTACCGGGCTTAACATGCTGAAATTCTACGACCTGCATGACCTTACCTTCCATTTCAAAGGTAACGCCATTTCTAAATTCACTAGCAGAAATCATTGGTAAATCCTCCTAAAATATAATCCCAAACCGGGACATTTCGATTGCATAGCAGCTCTGGTACATTTTACCCGATATTTCCCAATTTTTCAAGGGGTAATCGGCATTTTTTTAGATTACGATCAAATTCTTGGGACTGCTTGCAATATCGATACAGCCATCCTCGGTAAAAATCACCACATCCTCAATCCGAACACCGAATTTACCGGGCAGATAGATGCCGGGCTCAGCCGATGCTACCGCATGCAGGGGCATGGGCTCTGTATTTCTGGCATTGCAGTTGGGGGCTTCGTGGATCTCAAGTCCCAGACTGTGACCGTACCCGTGTCCAAAATACTCGCCATAGCCTGCATCTGTGATGACCTTTCGGGCAGCAGCATCGATCGTCTGTCCGGTGACTCCTGCCCTTGTTGCGGCAATTCCGGCAAGCTGTGCCTCCAATACCGTATCATAGACCTTTTTCATCTCTTCCGTTGCATATCCCAGTGCAACCGTACGGGTCATATCCGAGCAGTATCCCTTATAAAGAACACCGAAGTCCATGGTGATGAAATCACCCTCACACAGTTTGCGATCCCCGGGAACGCCATGGGGCAGACTGGTGTTCGGCCCGGAAACCACGATGGGGTCAAAGCTCAATCCCTCTGCACCGTTTTTATACATGGCGTAGATCAGTTCGGCGGCCAGTTCCTTTTCCGTCATGCCAACCTTTATTCTGCCCAGAATATCAGAAAACGCACGGTCAGCGATGGCCTGAGCATCCTTCATCACTTCCAGTTCCCATTCTTCCTTTGTGGCACGGAAACCGCTGATCTTTGCATTCATTGGGATCAGCTTTGCATTCAGCTTTTCTTCGTATTCCAGAAATTCCGCAACGGTTAAATAGTTTTCCTCGTAGCCCAACTGTTTTATTCCATATGCCTCGATTGCATCGTTCAGTCTGGAAAAATAGCTGTTCTGGGCATTTACCTCCAAAACCTCAAAGCCCTTGATATCATGCTGCGCGGACTCGATGTATCTGGAGTCGGTAAAATAGCGGCAGCCTGCTTTGGCTACGATGGCGACACCTTCCGCAATGTCAAATTCCGCGCCATAGTGCCTGCTGTAACGGCTGGTCAGCAGCAAGCCCTGTCCCTCGTCCAGCAGTGTCAGATACTTCTCCAAGTTTCTCATTTCACGATCCTCCTGTTTCTGGCTGTAAAAATAAACGGCAGCTCCGCCACATGGCGAAGTTTCAGCCAAATATTATGATTATCAATGGCTTTCACCAAAATTGCCTGAACACCGCAGCCCCGCGCGCCAAGGGTATCCGTGTAGATCTGATCTCCTGCTAAGGCGCATCGCTCCGGTGCGATCGCATACTTTGTCAAGCATTCCTGTATTCCCTTTGGAAAGGGTTTTTTTGCGTGTGTAATGCAATCGATCCCATATTGGGCGCAGAATTTTTTAACGCGATCCTTCTTGCTGTTGGAAACAATGCATATTTTTATCGGAGAACTGACCATCTGCTGCAGCCACTGCCGCATCCGCTCCGTAGGAGTATCAGTCGTATATGGAACGATCGTATTATCAAAATCCAGCATCAACAGATCGATCCCGTGATTTTTCAGGATGTCAGGACTCAGATCCGTTACAGAATCCACAATCATTGTGGGCAAAAAAGAAAATGACATAGTACCCTCCAAGGTAGTTCGGTTGTAATTGATTATAGCATAGAATGTTTTCTTTGTCCACGATTTCAGAGTACCCGCTGAAGGGTGCAAAAAAGCTGCCTGTATATACAGACAGCTTTTCTACATCGCAGAACACAATACAAAGACCCTCTGCCGATGACAGAGGGTCTTAAGAGCATACTCAAGAGGGATATTAGTAGAACTTTCTCTTGTTCTTACGAGCAGCTTCAGACTTCTGCTTACGCTTCAGGCTGGGGCTGACGTAATGCTCGCGCTTCTTAACTTCTGCGATAACACCTTCTTTAGCACAGCTACGCTTGAAACGACGCAGAGCGCTCTCCAGAGTTTCGTTTTCCTTAACGCGAATTTCAGACATTGTTTTCCCTCCCTCCGACAGCATCCGGCTAAATCCAGGATGCATTCAGGACCATATCGGCTTGACTATTGTATCTGATTATTCTGATCTTGTCAAGAAAATTTTTCGCATTTTGTCAAAAATATTCTCTTTACTTCACAATCAGGTTCACCAGTTTATTCTTTACCACGATGGTCTTGACGATACTGCCCTCCTGTTTCTCCAAGAAACGGGCTACCTTCTCGTCGCTCTTTGCCGCCTCGACCACAGCGTCGTTGTCCAGATCTGCTGCTACTGTGACGGTGCCGCGGAGCTTGCCGTTGATCTGTACTGCCATGGTCACCTCGGCATCCACGCACTTGTCCTCAGCGTACTGGGGCCACTGAGAAACTGAGCAGATCCCCTCAAAGCCCTTCATTTCCCAGATCTCATCGCAGATATGGGGTGCAAACGGGGACAGCAATCCAAGGAAGGTCTTCAATTCGGCACGGTTGCAGGTCTTCTCGATCTGGTTCAGCAGGGTCATCAGCGCAGCGATCGCCGTATTGGGTTTCAGGTTCTCGATATCCTCAGAAACCTTCTTCACGGTCTTGTGCATTGCGCTCATATTCGCCTTGGAATACTCTGTTTCGCTGTCTGTGACATTCTCTGCCATTTTCCATACGCGATCCAGGAAACGCTTGCAGCCCTTGACCGCATCGTTAGACCATGTGGCGACCTTTTCAAAATCACCGATGAACATGATGTAAAGACGCATGGTATCTGCACCGTAGGTTCGGATCACATCATCCGGGTTCACAACATTTCCAAGACTCTTGGACATCTTCACAGAGGGACGGTATACATCACTGCCGTACTTTGCAAGGGCTGCATCCTTCTCTTCCTGTGTCTTATAGTTCTCGATATAGTGGGGGTTCTGTCCCAGGATCATGCCGTGGCTGGTACGCTTTGCATAGGGTTCCTTGTTGGGTACCACACCGATATCATACAGGAACTTGTGCCAGAAACGCGAATACAGCAGATGCAGGGTGGTATGCTCCATGCCGCCGTTGTACCAATCCACCTGTCCCCAGTATTTGAGCGCCTCCGGTGATGCCAGCGCCTCATCGTTGTGGGGATCCATATAGCGCAGGTAATACCAAGAAGATCCTGCCCACTGGGGCATGGTATCTGTTTCGCGCTTTGCATCGCCGCCGCACTTGGGGCACTTGCAGTTGACCCAGTCAGTCATGGCAGCCAGAGGGCTTTCGCCGTCGTCGGTAGGCTCGTAGCAGTCTACATCCGGCAGCAGCAGCGGGAGCTGCGACTCATCCATGGGCACCTCACCGCAGCAGGGGCAGTGAATAATGGGGATCGGCTCACCCCAGTAACGCTGCCGGGAGAAGACCCAGTCACGGAGCTTGAAGTTGGTCTTTGCCTCACCGATCCCCTGCTCCTGCAGCCACTGGATCATGGCAGGGATCGCATCCTTCACCGTCATGCCATTCAGGAAACCGGAGTTGACCATGATGCCGGTGTCGTCCTTCAGTGTGAAGGCAGCCTCCTGCACATCACCGCCTGCAACGACCTCCACGATCTCGCAGCCGAATGCCTTTGCAAATGCCCAGTCACGGTCATCGTGAGCAGGAACTGCCATGATCGCGCCGGTGCCATAAGTAGACAGCACATAGTCGGAAATGAAAATGGGGATCTGCTTGCCATTGGCAGGGTTGATGCCCATAACGCCGGCCAGCTTGACTCCTGTTTTTTCCTTGTTCAGCTCTGTGCGCTCCAGATCAGACTTGGCAGCCGCTGCCGCCTGATAAGCCTTCACTTCGTCCGCATTGGAGAGCTTGTCCATCCATTTTGCAATCAGATCATGCTCCGGCGACAGAACCATATAGGTTGCGCCAAACAGGGTATCCGGACGCGTGGTGTAGATCAGGATCTCATCTCCCAAGGTGGACTTGAACTTCACCTCGGCACCGTGGCTGCGACCGATCCAGTTAGTCTGCTGTGCCTTGACGCGATCCACAAAATCCAGACCGTCCAGATCATCGATCAGACGATCTGCGTACTTGGTGATGCGCAGCATCCACTGGCTCTTTTCCTTGCGGACAACGGGAGAACCGCAGCGCTCGCAAACACCTTCTACCACTTCCTCGTTGGCAAGGACACACTTGCAGCTGGTGCACCAGTTAACGGGCATCTTAGCCTTGT
>JARHYV010000236.1 GCA_029258495.1 Faecousia sp.
TATGGCTTCCGAGATCCTGATCGGCAAGACCATTCTGGAGGCTCTGAATACCGACCTCGTATGTGACGCCATCAACACCGCTATGCGTGAGCTGTTCCTGCAGATCGTTTACGGCCGCAGCCAGTCCGCATTCTCCGAAGACGGCCTGCCTGTCGGCGCTTCTCTGGAAGACCTGGGCAAGGGTCTGCGCAGCCAGGTCGGCACCATGTTCGCCACCAAGGCTAAGGGCCCCCGTTATCTGGAGATGGCTGAGGGTTATGTCACCCGCTGTGCTCTGGATGAGGACAACCTGATCATCGGCTACGAGTTCATCAATCTGGGTAAGATGATGGACTTCATCAAGAAGGGCGACGATGCTAACACCGCACTGGAGAAGGCTAAGGGCTCCTACGGCCGCTTCGCAGGCGCTGCTAAGTATATCGATCCCCGTCACGAATAAGAGGAGGACACAGAAATGGCTTTGTTTGAAGGTTACGAAAGAAAGATCGACAAGATCAATGGTGTCCTCGCTCAGTACGGTCTGAACTCTGTGGAAGAGTGCCGTGAGATCTGCCAGGCTAAGGGCTTCGACCCCTACACCATTGCTAAGGAAATCCAGCCCATCGCTTTTGAAGATGTCGCATGGGCATACTGCATGGGTGCTGCCATCGCTCTGAAGAAGGACGTGAAGACTGCTGCTGAGGCTGCTGAGGCCATCGGCATCGGCCTGCAGGCATTCTGCATCCCCGGCTCCGTTGCTGAAGACCGCAAGGTCGGTCTGGGTCACGGCAATCTGGGCGCAATGCTGCTGCGTGACGAAACCAAGTGCTTTGCATTCCTGGCCGGTCACGAGTCCTTCGCTGCTGCCGAAGGCGCAATCGGCATTGCCCGTTCCGCCAACAAGGCTCGTAAGGAGCCTCTGCGCATCATCCTGAACGGTCTGGGCAAGGACGCTGCTCAGATCATCTCCAGAATCAACGGCTTCACCTATGTTCAGACCAAGTTTGACTACTACACCGGTGAGCTGACCGTTGTCAAGGAGTTCAAGTACTCCGAGGGCGAGCGCGCTGCTGTCCGCTGCTACGGCTGTGACGATGTCCGTGAGGGCGTTGCAATCATGCACGCTGAGGGTGTTGATGTTTCCATCACCGGTAACTCCACCAACCCCACCCGTTTCCAGCATCCCGTTGCCGGCACCTACAAGAAGGAATGTGTCGAGCAGGGCAAGAAGTACTTCTCCGTTGCTTCCGGTGGTGGCACGGGCCGTACCCTGCATCCCGACAACATGGCTGCAGGCCCCGCTTCTTACGGCATGACCGATACCATGGGCCGTATGCACTCCGATGCACAGTTCGCCGGTTCTTCCTCCGTCCCTGCTCACGTTGAAATGATGGGCTTCCTGGGCGCAGGTAACAACCCCATGGTCGGTATGACCGTTTCCGTGGCTGTTGCTGTCGAAGAGGCTATCAAGGGTTAATCCTTTGTAAACAACCGAGATCGGGGATCCCAACGGGATCCCCGATTTTTTCATGCCTTGCAAATGCGCCCTCATTACGCTATACTGACCCCATTGGAGGCGATTTCATGGAACATATCTATCCATCTTATTATCACGATTTCCGCTGCATTGCATCCCGCTGTCCCGACAGCTGCTGCCACGAATGGGATGTCCAGATTGACGATGCCACCGCAGAAACCTACCGCACTTTGGATGGTACTCTGGGCGACACCCTGAGGGATGCCATGTATCAGGAGGATGGCTGCACCTTCCTGCGCAATCATAATGACCGCTGTCCCATGTGGCAGGAGGACGGGCTGTGCGCCGTTCAGTGTGCCATGGGTCACGATACACTCAGCCGGGTCTGCCGGGAATTCCCCCGCATCACTCAGGACTACGGCTGCTTTGCCGAACATGGTCTGGAGATGAGCTGTCCGGAGGCCGCCAGAATGATACTGACTTCCGGCACCCTGACAACCGTCCGTGCCGACTCCCCGGAGCTCGGCGCGCCGGACTATGATGAAGAGCTGATGCAGCTGCTGATGAATTCAAGACCTGCCGCTTTTTCCCTGCTGCGCGATCCGCACTTTTCCGTAAAGGAGCGGCTTGCCCTGCTTTTGATGTATGGCTATCACATTCAGGCACAAATCGACGGTGCCGAGCCTGCCCCCTTTGATCCGGTTTCCGCACTGGAGGAGGCTAAGGGCTTTGCCGGCAATGGAGATTTTTCTGCCGTACAGGATACCTTCTGCGCCCTTGAGATCCTGACGGATCGATGGAAAACCCTGCTGCATACAGAGCCTTCGCCCCCTGCGTGGCACCAAGAATTATGTCAACTTGCAGAATATGGCATTTACCGCTACTATTTCCAGAGCGTTTCCGATTACGATCTGGTATGCCGCATCAAGTTCATCGTCACCTACTGCATCATGACCGCATATCTCAGCGAGTCCGATACCGACTCCCTGATCCGGTGCGCACAGCTGTTTTCAAAGGAGATCGAAAATGACTCTGCCAATATGGATGCGCTCTTGGATGGAGCCTATTGCAGCCCCGGTCTGATCGATGCCAATCTCCTCGGACTTCTGTTATCAAGGTAAAAAAACACCCGGAAACGATGGTTTCCGGGTGTTTCGTTATTTTTCAACCGCTGTGCGTGCCAGTGTATAGCCTCTGCCGTTGACATTTTTCACATCTCCTGCCACGATAAACGCATGAGGATCGATGGCCAGAACGGCATCCCGGATCTCGGGATATTTATTGCCATAGACTACGGAATAGATCGCCTGCTGTGCCTTGCGCTCGTATCCCGTTTCCACATTCAGGAGGGTCACACCGCAGTCCATGCACTCCAGGATCTCTTTGCGGATCTTTTCCGTTTCCGGAGAAATGATGGTGATCTCTACCTTCCGCTCACCGGAGATCACCACGCGATCCACCGTCGTGGACATGATCAGCACGATGATGGCGCTGTACAGGATGCCATCCAGACTGCCCCGGATAAAAACCTGAAGGAGCACGACCAAAAAATCGAACACGAACATGGATCTTCCCACGGGGATCCCCTTATACTTGTACAGGATGCACGGGGGAATATCCATACCTCCGGTAGAGCCGCCGGCGCGCACCACCAAACCGATGCCCATTCCGGCAGTCAGCGCACCGAAAATGGCACAAACCAGCTTATCCTCCGTGAAGAGTGTCCCCAGAGGCAGTACCTCAAACACCGCCATAATGCAGGGATAGATAACCGTAGATGCCAAAGATGCCGCAGCAAACTGCCATCCCATAAATGCCCACCCAATAAAAAACAGCGTACCATTGATCATGGCTGCAAGGATCGACAGTTTCAGCGGAACGAACTGCTGGATCCCCAGTGCAATGCCGTTGGCACCGCCCAGCATAAAGCCATTTGGCACAACAAATGCGCAGATCGCAAAAGCAAGCAGCGCATTACCTAAAATAATATTCGGAAGAATTTTCCATTGATTTTTCATTTGGAGCCCCCTATGATCTGCATTTGTACCATCCAATTCAAAAAGCACTAAACTTTATTTTAGCGAACCTTTCCCCATAAATCAATCATTGGCATTTTGATTTCCCTATTTTCTCCGAATCTCACATTCTGCACAAAAATTCAAATGACTGCATGTGCGAATTGCACATGCAGTCTTTGCGTCATTCATTCCAAGACGACGATCCGCGCCTCATGCTCCATGGCAGGGATGATCTTTTCCAACAGATCCTCGGTTCTCAGCCGCAGGGAAGATGTATTGATGCAGGGATGGCACCCTACATATTCCCCCTTCAGCACATCCTCATCGATCAGCAGCCGCACCCGATGTCCACGGTCATTCATCAAGCCCAGAATACTCAAAGAACCCGGAGTGATATCCAGAAATTGCTCCATAAATTCAGGCTCTGCAAAGGATAGCCGAGAAGATCCGATCTGCTTGGACAGCACCGAGGTCTTGAAGGGTTTCTCTCCCGGCAGCATCAGCAGATAAAAATCCGTCTTCTGCCGATTGCACAGCATCAGATTTTTGCAGATCGTGGCATTCAGAGCCGCGTCCACCGCTGCACATGCCTCCATGGTCATGGCGGCATCATGGTCGATGCGCTGATAGTCGATCTTCAGCCCATCCAGAAAGTCGTATACCCGCAGCTCCTTATCCATCCGCCCTGTGGTATCTGAGGGTCTTCCGTTGTGTAATTGCATCCATCCCGTCCCCGTTTCATAAAATTTGCAGGGATATGATATCACACAAGACCCACTTCCTGCAACCATAGCTCCGCAATCCGCGCCCAAAACAGACACAGAAATAACCCTCAACCTGTCATCTAATCACTACGACGGTCAAGGGTTATTTCCTAAATGCTTGGGCTCAATCATTGGATAACCTCGCTTTCTTCAATTTTTCGGTACGGATTTATACTCTCACAGACTCTTCCGTAAATGATCTTACATTTTTTTACTTTCTTTCTCACACTTCAGAAACTCTCTATTGATGGGAAGGTCTTTTGTATCCGTACCATTCAGGGGTTTTTACCTCTGCATTGGTATCACCTCTTTGTGTCTATAATATAGCACACAGATTTACCAAATACAAGTGTCCGCATCGCACAAACATCTCTCACAAAAGTTGTGAAACATGCAGATTTGCAAAGAAGATGCTTGATTTTCGTTGACAAACCGGAAACAGAATTGGTATGATATTTTTGTTGGGCAGCCAGATGGCTGCCCATTTTCGTTATTCAAACAGATCTTCTCCACCAAAGAGCATCTGCTCCATATAATTCTGATTGAACTTCGGAGTTTTTTTTGAGTGTTTTTTCACGGAACCAAGGTGTCCCTAAAATATCGAATACAGAATGATCCCTGCTGCACCTGCACCTGCCATCACATAGATGGGATTGACCTTCCATTTGCGCAGGATCAAGAACGCTGATGCGACGATCCCCACAGAAATATAGTTGACCGCCGAAAGATCCGCCGGCAGGGTCTTCTGCCCGTAAACCGCAAGCAGCAGCAGCGAGATCCCCGCTGAGGCGATCATCGCCACCACCGCCGGACGCAGTCCTGCCAGCACCCCCTGCACCATATTCAGCCCACGGAACCGATAGTAGACATACGCAAGGGTCAGCACAATCATGCACGAGGGAGCCACACAGCCTAGGGTTGCCACCAGTGCGCCCGGGATCCCGGCGATCTGGATCCCCACAAAGGTTGCCGAGTTGATGGCAATAGGCCCGGGGGTCATCTCGGCAATGGTCATAATATCCGCAAACTGGGTCATGGTCAGCCAGGAGTGCAGCTCTACCACCTGACTCTGGATCAGGGGCATTGCCGCATAGCCGCCGCCAATGCTGAACAATCCGATCTGAAAAAAGCTCCAAAACAGCTGCATCAAAACCATGGATCACGCTCCCTCCTTTCCCTTTTTCTGCCGATACAGCGTATCTGCCGCACCGATGCATCCGCATACCAGAATGATCGCGATGATATTTACCTTATAAAAATAGGTCGCAATGAATGCTCCTACCAAAACCAGTACCGGCAGCAGCCGCTTTTGCTTGAAAATATTTTTTGCCATGGTCACGACCACATCCAAGATCACCGCTGCCACGCCTGCAAGCATGCCGGTCATTGCCATGTTCACAAACACATTGTCCCGGAATGCCTGATAGAACATGGAGATGATGGATATGATGATCAGCGGCGGCAGTACCGAGCCTGCCACCGTCAGCAGTGCTCCCGGAACCCCTGCGATGCGGTATCCCACCAAGATCGCCGCATTGACCGCAATGGCACCCGGAGAGGATTGGGCGATCGCCGTCAGATCCATCATTTCCTGCTCCTCGATCCACCCCAGTTCCTCCACAAATTTCTTGCGCATCAGCGGAATGATCACAAATCCGCCGCCAAAGGTACATGCACTCAGCTGAAAGGTCGATGTAAACAATTTCAGATATTTGTTGTTTTCACGCAATCTCCTCACTCCTGTCCCTAACAGTATATCTCTTGACGGATCATAATGGAAATAATATAATTCTATTATGATAATAACTATTTCATTATAAAGTGAGGCGATATTGTTGACCCTTCGACATATGAAGATCTTTTTGTCCGTGTGTGAAAACGGAACCAACACCACCAAAGCCGCTGCCGCCCTTCATATGACCCAACCGGCTGTCAGCCTTGCAATCAAGGAACTGGAGCAGTATTACGGCGTGGTGCTCTTCGACCGCATCGGAAGACGGCTGAAGATCACCGAGGCCGGGCAGCAATTCCGGGAATATGCCGCCCACATCTGCCAGATGTTCGACACCCTGGAAAAGGGAATGCGGGATTGGGATACCGTGGGCATCCTTCGGGTCGGCGCAAGCATCACCATCGGCTCCCAATTCCTTCCAAGCTATGTGAAAGCCTTCACTGAAAACCACCCCGGGACTCAGGTTCGGGTGATCGTAGCCCCCTACGAAAATCTGGAGAAGAAACTTCTGAACAACGAACTGGATTTTGTTTTAGCGGAGGCTGTCCCTCACCACATGTCCCTGATCGCACAGCCCTATATGGAAGACCGGCTCACCATCATTGCACCGGCTGATGCCGGTTTTTCCCCGTGGCAGCCGCTCAGCGTAGAACGCTTTGCTCAGCAGGATTTCTTGTTAAGAGAGCCGGGCAGCGGAACCAGAGATCTTTTCGATCAGGTGACCCGACAGGCAGGTTTTTCCGTGACTCCCATCTGGGAGTCCGTCAGCACCACGGCTCTGGTGAATGCGGTGGTCAGCGGACTGGGCATTTCCGTCCTGCCTTATCGCATGGTCGAAAACGCATTAAACAGCGGAATGGTCATCCCCATAAGGGCAGAAGGACTGGATTTTATCCGCCATTTCCATATCATCTATCACAGAGAAAAATATCTCACCGGCTCCGCCCGAGCCTTTCTGGAGCTGTGCCGGAGCTATGAACGGGATCATCCCGCATCCGAGCCATCAGAATATCCCACCAACCCATAAGGAGTATTTGCTATGATCCAAGAACTTGTACACGACCCCATTTTCCTCGGACAGCGATCCGCACCTGCCGAGCCTGCCGACCTGCAGACGGCTCAGGATCTGCTGGACACACTGGCCGCACATCGGAGCAGCTGTGTGGGCATGGCTGCCAACATGATCGGCGTGAAAAAGCGCATCATCGCCTTTGACAACGATGGGGAATATATGCTCATGCTGAACCCTGAGATCGTCGCTCAGTCCGGCGAATACGAAACACAGGAGGGCTGCCTCTCACTTCTGGGCGAGCCCCGGAAGACCCTGCGCTATCAGAAAATCAAAGTCCGGTATCAGACCACTCAATTTCAAACGAGGCTGAAAACCTTTACCGGATGGACGGCTCAGATCATTCAGCACGAGGTCGATCACTGCAACGGGATCCTGATCTAGTCCCTTTGCCGCCAGACAGCATCCTGCCAACAGTCAACAAAAGTCCACAACACAAGAACATTTAGTAAATTTTCATACATTGCTCAGAAACATTTGTAGGATTTGTGAATTGAAAGACCGTAAATTTTGATATATGATTGCACTACCAAAAAGCAGATCAGTCATCCATGCAGCTGCATATCTGCACAAACGGAGGGTACTTCTATGGTAACTTTGGAAATGATCAAGGACGCACAGCAGGCACTGGACGGTGTCGTGCGCAGGACGCCTCTGGATCACGCTGCCAGAATTGGAAAAAACATCTATATCAAGGCTGAAAATCTTCAGCTCACCGGTGCTTTCAAGCTCCGCGGCGCCTATAACAAGATCCGCTCCCTGACTGAGGAGGAGGCTGCCCGCGGTGTCATTGCCTGCTCTGCCGGCAACCACGCTCAGGGCATTGCCTATTCCGCCACGAAACTGGGGATCAAATCCATCATCTGCATGCCTGCCGGCGCGCCGATCAGCAAGATCGAGGCTACAAAGGGCTATGGTGCCGAGGTGGTCTTGGTGCCCGGTGTGTATGACGATGCCGCCAAGGAGGCTGCCCGCCTTCAGCAAGCCCATGGCTATACCTTTGCCCATCCCTTCAACGATCCTTTGGTCATTGCTGGTCAGGGTACCATCGGTCTGGAAATTCTGGAGCAGCTGCCCGATGTAGAGCAGGTCGTCGTTCCCATTGGCGGCGGCGGACTGATCAGCGGCATCGCCGTTGCCGTAAAATCCCTCAAGCCCGACTGCAAGGTCATCGGTGTTCAGGCTGCCGGTGCCGCATCCATGTACACCTCGCGCCTGCATGGCGCACCCACCGAACTTGGAAGTGTAGCAACCATCGCAGACGGCATTGCCGTCAAAAAGCCCGGTGATCTCACATTCGAGCTATGTCAGAAATATGTTGACGAGATCGTGACCGTTACCGAGGAGGAGATCGCCTGTGCCATCCTCCGCCTGCTGGAGGGGCAGAAAACCGTTGCAGAAGGTGCCGGAGCCACTCCCGTGGCCGCCGTCATGTTCGGAAAGGTGGATACCTCCAAGCGCAAGACCGTCTGCGTGGTATCCGGCGGCAATGTGGATGTAACAACCCTGTCACGGATCGTTACCAAAGGTCTTTCCAAATCCGGACGGATCGTCAAGATCAAAACCACCATTGCCGACAGACCCGGCGGTCTGATGCAGCTTTTGCAGGTGGTTGCCGAAACCGGTGCCAACATCGTAAATATCGACCATGCCCGTGCAACTCAGGACTCCGATGTGGGCGCATGCATCGTGACCATGGCACTGGAAACCAGAGATCAGTCCCATATCAATCAGCTTTATGATGCGCTCGAGGCGCATGGCTACTACCTGATCAAGCACTGAGCAGGTATCCCTTCCGTTAAAAAATAATTCACAAATACGCCTTGAACCAACCGCCGATTATCGTCACTCTGAACATTGACCCCCTCCTTTGATTATGGTATAGTTAACGGGATGGGCAGTCAGCGGACTCGCCCTTTTATTGTATATCCGATGTATGCGATATACAAAAAACAAGAAAGAAGTGAGTTATCATGAGTTCATTCAAGGCATTCCTGCAGCGCAAGGACATCGTCCTCTCCGGTAAACGCTACGGGATCGACGCGCTGGGCGCAATGGCGCAGGGTCTGTTCTGCACCCTTCTGGTGGGAACCATCCTGAACACCATCGGTCAGCAGTTCCACATTGGATTTCTGAACGCCATTCTGGTCACCATCGGCAAGGGCGAAGGCTCCGTAAGCTATACCATCGGCGGTCTTGCCGGAGCAATGGTCGGCCCGGGTATTGCCATCGCCATCGGCTATGCGCTGCACTGCCCCAATTTGGTGCTGTTCTCCCTGATCCCGGTGGGTTTCGCCACCAATGCCATGGGCGGCGCCGGTGGGCCTCTTGCGGTTTATGTTGTGGCCATCGTCGCATCCGAATTCGGCAAGCTTGTTTCCAAGGAAACCAAGATCGATATCCTGATCACCCCCATCGTCACCATTCTGGTGGGCATCGGCCTGTCCTATCTGGTGGCTGCGCCCATCGGTCATGCCGCTCAGGCGGTAGGCACCGCTGTCATGTGGGCAACGGAATTGCAGCCGTTCTTTATGGGCATCCTTGTTTCCGTGATCGTGGGCATCGCCCTGACCCTGCCCATCAGCTCCGCTGCCATCTGTGCAGCCTTCGGATTGACGGGACTGGCAGGCGGCGCCGCCGTTGCAGGCTGCTGCGCCCAGATGGTCGGCTTTGCCGTGATGAGTTTCCGTGAAAACCGCTGGGGCGGACTGGTGGCTCAGGGCGTAGGCACAAGCATGCTGCAAATGAGCAATATCGTCCGCAATCCCCGGATCTGGATCCCTCCCACGCTGGCATCTGCCATCACCGGCCCCATTGCGACCTGCCTGTTCAAGCTGCAAATGAACGGCTCCGCCGTTTCTTCCGGCATGGGCACCTGCGGTTTTGTGGGCCAGATCGGCATTTATACCGGATGGGTCAACGATATTGCCGCCGGAACCAAGTCCGCCATCACCGCTTTTGACTGGGCAGGCATGGTGCTGATCTGCTTTGTACTTCCCGCCGTTTTGAGCCTTGTCTTCTGCCAGATCCTGCGCAAGTGGGGCTGGATCAAGGAAAACGACCTGAAACTGGATCTGTAACACGCAAAAAGCTCGTATTCTGACGAATACGAGCTTTTCTGATTTTTTACTTTATTTCCGCAAGGAGTCGCTGATGCAGCGCCTGTCGGAAATTCAGCAGCGTTTTGTCATCCACAGGATAGCTTTCAAATGTCACTGTGCCGAGGGTCTCCCGGATCCACGCAAGCACAGCCTCCCGACCGATCCGCTCCTGCAGCGCCATCAAGGCTCTGTGATCCTGAAATGCATCCCGCATGACCTTCAGCCGGATACTGGGAACCGGAGTCCCGTCCGCACCGGGATAGACAAGGAAAGCATCCCCCGAAGGAAATCCAAGCCCTGCATCCGTCACCCGATAGGGATCGATCGCCTGCTTGCTGAACTGGGTGTTCCAGAAATTATACCCCCAGCGCAAAAAGCCTCTCAGGTTCTCCTGATACAGCAGAACACCCAAGATCCGCCCTCTGGCAGAGGGCATGGCAACGAAGAAATTGGGAACCAGCTTGTCCTGACAGCAGCAGCTGTATGTCCAGATCTCGCTTTCATCCTTCACCGCAAGGAACGGAGTCAAATGATCTTCTGCCACCACGGGAATGGATACCAGATCCTGCTGATAAAATTCAAAGCTGCTGAGTGCGTCGATGACAGGGCAGCCGTCCAGATACGGAACGATCATCTCCCGTGCAGCCCGATAGCTGTCAAGCTGCTCTAGGGACGGCTCGTCGGAAACATGGAAATAGGTATGCTCCTGAATGCCCAGCGCCCCAAGCTCCCGGATCAGTTTTGGCAGGAAATCCGCAAGAAAATCCGCATATTCCTTACTTGTGGAGGGTGTGTCCCATCCAAGCAGGGTCTTCTCCCCTTCCTCGGTCTGCTCATAGATCTCTGCTGCAAATTTTGCACCCCATTGTGTAAAAAACGGAGCGATCTCAAAATATTCGATGCCGCAGTCCCTCGCCATCTCTACCCATCGGCGCAGCAGGGAGAAATCATAGTGCAGCCCCGTTTCCGTCCGGGTGATCTGCACCAGCTGTCCGGGCATTCTCCTGCCGTTCGGCTCGATATCCAAAGACGGTGTAAACACAGGCGTCAGCAGCGTGTCTACACCATGCCGGACGGCTCCCTCGATATAAGCCTTGGCAATGCGGAAAAACTCCTCGGAATACATCCGGCAGCCGTACTGCTGACACAGACAGTCGTTGTAAAACCACTCTGTATGGCGAACTGCCTGCTTGGGCAGCTGCACAGGAACCACCTCCAGAGAAAGCTTTGCCTGATTTTGCAGATTGCCCCGGCGATCCCGAAACGCAATGGTGAGCTCGTGGCTCTCTGCCCCCGCAGGAATGGGCAGATCCACCCAAAAGACCCGGCAGATGCTGCTGTTGAGCCGGACAGGTTCATCCCCGTATGGCGTCAGAACATCCGGGATCAGCGTGGGGGTTCTGGTGAGATAAGCCCCCGTAGATGCCGGATAGCAGGGAAACGAGCACGGGGTATCCGATACCAGAAAGACCTCCGGCTTGCACACAGGGGACTCCACCGACAAAACCGTGTAGAAATCATCACTGTACTCCTGTGCGAACACGCAGGAGATCTGGAAGGAAACCGTTTCTCCCCACAGACCGCTCACCTGTTCGATCTCGGGCGCATCGGCAGATGCGGCCACCTTTTCCAGCGGGGAATGGAATTTAGAAATCACGGAACTCATATGTCCACCTCATCATAAAATTTGTCTTTTTATTATATCGATATTTGCCATTTTCGTCAAATAATCGACCAATTTTATCAAATAATTGTCGAAAAAGCAAAAACGAAAGAGAAATCCGCAAATACGCCGTGCCGTAAAACACCAAAAAAATGTCTGAATTTTTTCGGGATTTACGATACCATAGCATTAGAAAAAATGCAATATGTACCACCAAATTCAGGAGGCATATTTATGAATATTTGTTTAGACCGATCCGCCGCCGCATTTCGGCAGGGTGCCGCTCTGCTGCACACCGTGACGGATATCCATCTGTCCGAAACCGGTATTCCGGTCACATGGTGCGACGGTCATCGACTCAGCGTCCGGTGGGACGGACACACCGCCCACCTCGAAGGCAGCTGCCCTGTCCACTTTTTCCGTGGTCTTGGAATTCTAAAGGAAAAGCTTGCTGAAAATGCCCCCTTCACCCTGACGGAACAGCCCGTTTTTCAGACATTAGGGGCAAGCTTTGACCTGTCACGCAATGCGGTGATGACCCCCGATGCCTTGCAGCGGATGCTGTGCCGCATGGCTCTGATGGGATATCACGAGGCATATCTGTACACCGAGGAAACCTACGACCTGCCGGGCTATCCCTTCTTCGGATACATGCGGGGCAAATACTCCGCCGAGGAATTGCAGCATCTCGACCAGATCGCCGCCGATCTGGGGATCGAGCTGATCCCGTGCATCCAGACGCTGGGTCATCTGGAGCGGTTCCTCCACTGGGAAAGCAGCGCGCCCCTGCGCGACACCCCCGATGTACTCTTGGTTGGGGACGACTCATGCGACAGGCTCATCGAGCAGATGATCGCCCAGTGCCGGAAATGCTACCGAACCCACAAGATCCATGTGGGCATGGACGAGGCCATGAATTTGGGTCTGGGAAATTACCTCAAGCGCAACGGGTTCCAGAACAGTTTCCAGATCATGCAGCGCCATGTTGCCCGTGTCACACAGCTGGCAGAGAAATATGATTTCAAGCCTATGATGTGGAGCGATATGTATTTCCGCTGCGCAAGCCCCAACAACGATTATTATGAAGATGAGATCACCATCCCCGACGAAGTGGTGAAGGCTGCACCTGCCGGGATGGATCTTGTTTACTGGGATTACTATCACGATGACGAAGGTTTCTACGACCGCTATATCAAGCTGCATCAGCAGTTTTCGGCACCCCTGCACTTTGCAGGCGGCATGTGGACATGGCTTGGGCCTGCCATTGATTACGAGGTCTTCTTCCGCAAGTCGGAGCCTGCCCTCCGCTCCTGTCAAAAAAACGGAGTGCAGCATGTGATGATCACCACATGGGGCGATGACGGCGGCGAAACCAGTCCCATGACCATGCTGCTTGGTCTTCAGGCTTATGCGGAATTCTGCTATGAAGGCACCTTTGAAAAATCCCGGATCTATCCCCGGCTCGCTGCCTGCACCGGTGCAGACGGCGATGCCCTGTACCACATCAGTGACTTTAACAAGACGCCCCTTCTGTCCCCTGCAAGCGACCTGCCCAACGGCGCAAAGTTCCTGCTGTATCAGGATCCGCTGACCGGCATCTTCGATTACGATGTGTACGGCATGGGCTTTGCTCAGCAGTATGCACAGCTGGAACAGCGTTTTTCCGACTATGCGCAGCGCAGGGACGCATGGCAGATCCTGTACCAATTCTATGCGCTGCTGGCCCGCGTGCTGAAAAACAAGGCAGAATTGGGAATTTCCCTGTATCACGCATATCAGGCACAGGACAGACAGAGTCTTGCCCATCTGGCAGACACCGCCAAGACAGCTGCCGCCGACTGCGAGCAGCTGCTGGAGCAGTGGCGCACCCTTTGGCTGCACGAGTGCCGTCCCTTCGGATTTGAGGTACTGGAGGTGCGCCTTGCAGGTGTCCGCTCCAGACTGCTCACCACCCACGAACGGGTCTGCGCTTATTGCAGGGGCGATATCTCCGTTTTGGAGGAACTGGCTCAGCCACGGCTGCCTCTGCTGCGCAGGCAGGGCACAAACGATCTGCACGGGGTCTATTTCTGGCGGGATATCGTCAGCGCATCCAAACCCTATTGACCTCCAACCATGCGCCGAAAAGGAGACTTTTACATGAACAAGAAAAAAATCACTCTGGTCATCGCCGGTCTGGGCGGACGCGGACACGACATTTACAGCAAATACGCTCTGGAACATGCCGAGGATGTGGAGGTCGTTGCCATCGCAGACTCCCGACCCGATCGGCTGAGGATCGCTCAGGAGGAGTGGCATCTCCCTGCCGAAAAGTGTTTCCGCTCTGCCGAGGAGCTGTTTGCTCAGGAGAAACTGGCGGATGCCGCCGTCATCGCAACGCAGGATCAGCAGCATGTCGCCCATGCCGAGGCTGCCCTGAAGGCAGGATATCACCTCCTGTTGGAAAAGCCCGTCGCCGTGGATATCGAGGGCTGTCTTGCAGTCCTGCACATGGCAAGGCAGTACAAGCGCCATGTGGTCGTGTGCCATGTCCTGCGCTACACCCCCTTTTACAACACCATCAAGCAGTATATCGACGACGGAAAGATCGGCGATGTGGTCACCATTCAGGCGATGGAGCAGGTGGGCTACTGGCACCATGCCCACAGCTATGTCCGGGGCAACTGGCGGCGGTGCGATGAGTCCAGTCCCATGATCCTTGCAAAATGCTGCCACGATATGGATATCCTCATCTGGCTCACCGGAAAGCGCGCTCAGCGCGTAAGCTCCTACGGCGATAACTATCTGTTCCGCTCCGACAATGCGCCGGAGGGTGCCGCTCAGCGGTGCTGCGACTGCCCTGTACGGGAGGAATGTCCCTATGATGCCGTCCGGTACTATCTGGAGAGCGACCGCACCAGTGTCCGTGCAGGCCGTGTGGGCTGGCCCATCAATGTCCTTGATCCCAATCCCACCCCCGAAACCATCGAGCATGCCCTTCGCACCGGCCCCTACGGCCGCTGTGTCTATCATTGTGACAACGATGTTGTTGACCATCAGGTGGTGAACATTCTCCTTGAGGACGGGGTGACCATCAATTTCACCATGTCCGCCTTCACCGAGCGGTGCTACCGCACCATCAAGGTCATGGGTACCCGCGGCTGCATCGAGGGCAACATGGATGACTCAAAGCTTGTGTGGAACGATTTCTTCGGTCATCAGGAAGAGATCGACCTTCAGGTACTGGATGTATCCATGGCAGGTCACGGCGGCGGCGATGCGATCCTGATGAAACAGTTTGTGGAGCTGCTGGCCAGCGGCAAGGATGATGAGATGCTGTCCTCCATCGAACACTCCATCGAGAGTCATCTGGTTGCGCTGCTTGCAGAAAAGTCCCGTTTGAACCACGGCGAGAGCATCCCCGTGGAGCTGTAAATACAATGACAAAAGGCATTGGCTGTTTTGTGCAGCCAATGCCTTTTTTGCATCTTTAATTCTTTTCCTGTGAGTTTTTCAGGCATTCCCTGAGCGTTTGACCGGTTTCCCGCTTGTAGAACTTGGAAAAATAGTGGATCGAACTAAAATGGAACAGATCCGCAAGCTCCGTGAAATTGTGATCCCTCTGCTGAATATGGTACTCGATTTTGGCAACCACGCACTTGCGATAATACTGCATCACGCTGTATCCGGTTGCCTCGCGGAACATTTTTTTCAGCTGGGTCTCACTGAGATTGAAGTGATTGACCAGATCTCCGAAACTGATGTTGTTATAGATGTTCGCCTCCAGAAACATGATGATCTTGCGCACCATCTGGTACTCCATCCCCAGAGATTGGAGCGGAAGTGCCTGAATTTGGGAGGGACAGTCCCGTTGTTTCCGATAAAGGGACAGCAGCAGCTGCTCCAGAAGATTGCCGATCATCTGCTTGCCGCCCGGCACCGTTTCCGGTGCCAGAGGATCCGGCTTGTTGTAGATCAGGTTTTTCCCGAAGGGCTTGTCATACATTTGCTTTGCCTCGTCCAGCATCTCCTTGAACAGGTGCCGCTCGTGCATGCTGAGGGTGAAAATGCTGTCACGAAACTGCTCCAGCATCTCTAATCGACCGTTGAAGGAAATCACGATGATATCGCAGTCCTCGTCTTTTTCGTCGGTGAGCACCCCGGTGCGGAAATTGTGGAAGACATTGGGATGGTGAAAGATCATCTGCCCTTTTTCAAGAGTGTATGGCTCCGAGCCGTTCAAACCGCTGGCTCTGCCGTTGTCCACATAGATGATCTCCCAGAAATCATGGCTCTCTCCCTCAAAGCAGTATCCGCTCTTATGTTGAAAATAGTACAGGGTGTAAAGCTCTGTAACGCGAAAAATTGGTTGAATAGAAACTGGATTCAGCATATGTTTTAACCTTTGACAGCTCCTGCCGTAGAACCGGACATGATCTGCTTTGACAACAAAATGTAGATGATCACCGTGGGAATGAAGACAATGACAACGCCTGCAAACAGACCCTGATAATTGCCGGTGGTCTGCATACTGGTGACCAAGGTCTGCAGCGACACCGCCAGTGTGCGGTTTGCCTGCTTGTTGGAGAAGACCAGTGCCCAGATATATTCATTCCAGTAGCCGATGAAATTGAAGATGGTGATGGTGACGATGCCGGGCTTTGCCAGCGGCAGGATCAGCCGATAAAATGCCTTCACAGGGGTGCAGCCATCGATCAGTCCGGATTCAAACACCGTCATGGGAACCGTGGCAAAGAACCCCATCAGATAGACCGTCGTTGCCGCAATGCCCGTACACAGGTAGACAATGATCAGCGTGCCGCGGAAATTGTGCAGGTTCAGCTTGACCATCATCATATAAAGGGGAGCCAGCAGCATCACGCCGGGCAGACCCAGTGAGATGGAGAAGATCATCTGGAAGATACGGCGCCCCTTAAAGACGAACTTGGAGATAACAAAGGCAGCAGGTGCGCAGAAGAAGATCAGACCTGCGCAGGCAACCGTTGTATACAGCACACTGTTATAAAAATAATCCATGATGTGGTATCTGTCAATGACTGTTTTATAGCCGGTGAGATCAAATCCTTTGCTCATCAGATGATTCTGGAAGATATCCTTTGTGGGAGTAAAGGATGCGGCGATGACCCATGCAAACAGTGCCACCGTCAAAAAGCACCAGCACAGGATCATCACTTTTCCGAAAAAGTGAAATCCCTTTGCGGTTTTGCCGATCACGCGGCCGGAAGGGGACTCGTTATGGTGGAATTTATGTTTCTTCATGGCTGCACCTCCTAGATTTCGTACTTTTCCT
>JARHYV010000197.1 GCA_029258495.1 Faecousia sp.
ACAAGGTATTTGCCGCCCTTCGCGTTCTCAGCCCTGCAAAACTGGAGGGCAAGGACAAGGGCAACCTCATCAGCATCATCACCTCTGATATCGAATTGCTGGAGGTTTTCTACGCCCACACCATCTCACCTCTGTGCATTGCGACCCTGTTTACCATCATTATGGTATGTTTCATCGGCTCGTATCACTGGGCACTGGGACTTCTGGCACTGTCGGCATACATTGTGGTCGGTGTGGTCATTCCTCTGGTCACATCCAAAAAGAGCGGCAGCAACGGCATCAACTTCCGCAGCAAGGCAGGCAATCTTGCAAGCTTTGTTCTGGACAGTCTAAGAGGTCTGCCCGAGATCATGCAGTTCGGTCAGGGGGATCAGCGTGTCGAGAAAATCAATGCCATGACCGACAGTCTCTCTGAGGACGAGCAGCGGATGAAACGTGTAGCCGGTCTGAATACCGCCGTCACCAACACCGTGATCCTGATTTTTGATGTTGCGATGCTGTTCCTGTCTGCACGGCTTTGCGGCTTTGGCGGCACCGTCATCTGCACGCTTGCCATGATGAGCTCCTTCGGCCCTGCCGTCGCAGTCGCCGCCCTTGGAGCAACCCTGCAAAACACCTTTGCCGCCGGCAACCGGGTTCTGGACATTCTGGAGGAAAGCCCCATCGTGGAAGAGGTCTCCGGCAAGGAAAATGTGGAATTCTCCGGCGCAGCTGCCAAGGATGTCACCTTCTCCTATGGCGATGAGGTGATCCTCTCCGACTTTACCGTGGAGATCCCCCAGAACCATATCATCGGCATTGTCGGTAAGAGCGGCAGCGGCAAATCCACCCTGCTCAAGCTCTTCATGCGATTCTGGCAGACTCAGAAGGGCACCATTTCCATCTCCGGCAGACAGATCGATCAGGTGAACACCGCAAACCTGCGTCAGATGGAAAGCTTTGTCACTCAGGAAACCCATTTGTTCCACGATTCCATCCGGAACAACCTTCGCATTGCCAAGCTGGATGCCACCGACGAAGAAATCGCCGCAGCCTGCAAAAAGGCATCCGTCCACGATTTCATTATGCAGCTGCCTCAGGGCTATGATACCCCCGTTGGTGAATTAGGCGATACCCTATCCGGTGGTGAGCGGCAGCGCCTGGGCATGGCAAGAGCCTTCCTGCACGATGCCCCCTTTATGCTGCTGGATGAACCGACCAGTAATCTGGACAGTCTGAACGAGGCCGTCATTCTGAAATCTCTGGATCAGGAACGCAAGGGCAAGACCATCGTACTGGTTTCCCACAGAAAGTCCACCATGGGCATTGCCGATGTGGTGCACTCCGTTGAACACGGGAGAATGAGCTGATGGATCTTGAAACAAAGCGTCAACGAGAAAAGGAAACCGTATCCCTGATGATTTCTCTGTATTGCCGAAAAAAACACGGCGGCAGAGAGCTGTGTCCTGAGTGCGCCGCATTGGATGCCTATGCAAAAAAACGCAGTGACCACTGCCCGTTTATGGAAACAAAAACCTTCTGTTCCAACTGCAAGGTTCACTGCTATAAGCCCGAAATGCGGCAGAAAATTCGGGAAGTCATGCGATTTTCCGGTCCCAGAATGATCTTCCACCATCCGATCATGGCGATCCGCCATGTAATTGAGTCCAAGAAAGAACAACGCCGAATGGAGAAAGAAAATGAACATTAAAAAGATCGTTTACATCATTTTAGGCTGTATTGGCTTGGGTTTGGGCGCAGTCGGTGCCGTGCTGCCCCTGCTCCCCAGTTTTCCGTTCCTGATGCTGGCCGCATTTTGCTTTGCCCGCAGCTCCGAGCGGCTGCATAACTGGTTCATCGGAACCAAGCTTTACAAGAACAATCTGGAAAGCTATGTCGCCGGCAAGGGCATGACCAAAAAGACCAAGGTGCGGATCATGGTAACCGTCACCATTCTGATGAGCATCGGATTTATCATGATGGATGCTGTCCCTGTGGGGCGGATCATCCTTGCGTGTGTCTGGATCTTCCATCTGCTCTACTTCATTTTCGGAGTCAAGACCATCTCTGTAACAACTCCGGAGCCTTCCGAATGCGCCTGAAGGAGCTGCACATCACTCACCGAAACGCTCACTGCACAGCAGTGAGCGTTTTTGTCTCTCAAAAGGCAAGAGCGCTCCCATCCATTTTCAATGCATCTGAAAATTTATAATTTTTTAAATCCTTTTCTCTTGAACTTATGTTATACTGATTATAATTGAAACGTGCAGAAAGCGATGTGATGTCCCCCTATGAAAAACCCCCAGCATAAGCCCTATCTGTATGCGATGCTCGCAGGCTTTGGTGCCATCAGTTTGAGTGTCCTGTTCTTCTTCATCATCTACCGCCTGCAAGGTATCGGCGAAGCCATCGACCAAATCACGCATATTCTGATGCCGTTCATCTACGGCGGTGTGATTGCGTATCTGCTCCGTCCGGCCTGCAACCTCTACAACCGATGGATGACGGCGCTGCTGCCGGAAAAAGCAAAGCGCTATGCCGATCCCATCGCCATTGTTCTGAGTCTGATCACCGGTCTTCTTGTGATCTACGCTCTGATCATCATGATTGCGCCTCAGCTGTACAACAGCATCATCAGTCTGTGGAACTCACTTCCTGTTAAGATCGAGCAGACCATCAACTGGTTCACCGAGCATTTTGGAGAAAACGAGATCCTTCTTCAAATCTTTGATGCTGGGTATAAGGCTGTCTATGACAAGCTGAATATGTGGGGGCAGGATACGCTGATCCCCTATATCACAGGGATCGTCAGCGGTCTGGGTATGAGTGTATGGAAGATCCTCATTTTCTTCAAGGACTTCCTGATCGGTCTGATCGTCGCCGTTTATCTGCTGTCCAGCCGTAAAAAATTCAGCCGTCAGGGGAACATGATCGTGCGCAGCATCCTTCCTCCCAAATGGGCAGATATCACACTGCACGAGATTGCATTTGTAGATCGGATGTTCGGCGGTTTTATCGACGGCAAGCTGGTAGACTCCGCGATCATCGGTGTGCTGTGCTACATCGGGTGCATCATCTTCGGTTTCCCCAATGCCCTGCTTGTTTCCGCCATTGTAGGTGTGACCAATGTGATCCCCTTCTTTGGCCCATTTTTGGGTGCGATCCCTGCAACACTTTTGATCCTGATTGAAAGCCCCATCGATGCACTGTGGTTCGTGCTGTTTGTTCTGTTCCTGCAACAGCTGGACGGCAACATCATCGGGCCGAAAATTCTGGGCGATCACACCGGTATCTCCAGTTTCTGGGTACTGTTTTCCATCCTGCTGTTCGGCGGACTTTGGGGCATCGTAGGCATGGTCATCGCCGTCCCGCTCTTCGCTGTGATCTATGATATCATTCGCAAGCTTGTCATCCGCGGTCTGAACCGAAACGGGTGCATCACGCTTTTTAATGCCTATCATCAAGAATGTGCAGAGGCTGCCCTGCAAAAAGAGCAGGCGAAAAAGAAACCGAAAAAATGATCCTGCACCATTGCCCATCTGTGCAGAAAAGAGTCGATAACCAGTTGGTTATCGACTCTTTTTTTATAAGGAACGCATCCTTCAGATCACATGA
>JARHYV010000104.1 GCA_029258495.1 Faecousia sp.
TTCGCCGGGGAAGGCAACGATCATATCCGTGGTGATGGCACAGCCGGGGAAAGCCTCCCTCAGCAGAAGGATGCTTTCGTAGTAACGCTCGGTGGTATATTTGCGTTTCATGCGCTGTAAAACGCTGTCGCAGCCGGACTGCATGGACAGGTGGAACTGCGGACACAGATTGGGATATTGAGATAAGATATCGCAGAAATGCCGATCGATGACTCGGGGCTCCAGGGAGCCGAGGCGCACCCGCACCTCAGGCACGGCATCGCAGATCGCTTGGATCAGGCTGACCATCTGGGGCTTGTCCGGCAGATCGACACCCCATGAGGCAATTTCAATGCCTGTGATAACGATCTCCTGATAGCCGTCGGCAGCCAATTTTTTTGCCTGCTCCACAGCAAGCGCAAGGGGAGCAGAGCGCACAGGCCCTCTGGTGTAGGGGATGATGCAGTAGGTGCAGAAATTAACGCAGCCATCCTGCACCTTGAGCATTGCCCGGGTGCGTTCAGCCAAGCCACCGGCAGGCAGCACCTCAAATTCCCGGCGGCGGAGGGCATTGTCCACCTGATATTGTTTTTGATGATCAGAAACAGCGGTGAGCATCATTTCTACAAAGTCTTCCCGTCCGGCGGAGCCGGAGATCACATCCACATCCAGAGCATCAATGGCTTCGGGATCATGCTGGGAGTAGCAGCCACACACACCGATGACTGCGTTGGGATGCTCCCGGCGGCATCGGCGAATGACAGCGCGGTTCTTTTTGTCGGAAACTGCCGTTACGGAACAGGTATTTATAATGTATCCGTCACAGGCATCTTCAAAAGATGCGATCTCGTGTCCTTTTGCGGCAAAGATCTGCTCCATAGCCTGTGTTTCGTACTGATTTACTTTACATCCTAGAGTATAAAATCCAAATTTCATTGTTATGTTCACCTAAATAAGAGTTAAATTCTAAAAAAATTGCCAAATGTGGAGATGAGTATCCCTCGAAACTCCAGACATTTCATTTCATTATACACGAAAACGGGGAAAATGTACAGTTTTTTCAGATGGTTTTTCTTCCCATGAGATACATATGATGTGATGCGTATTAAGATTTCTTAAATCCCTACCATTTTTCCTAAAATATGATACAATCAAGTCAAATTACTGGAGGTGTACGCAATGGGTGACAAAATCCGAATTCTGGCAGTGGATGATGAACCGGATCTTCGGTCGTTATTACATATTTTATTGACAAACAAAGGTTATGATGTTCTGGAGGCAGCCGATGGCGAAGAGGCTGTTTCCCTAATGCAGCAAAATCCCGGAGTGGACCTTGTGATCATGGATATTATGATGCCGGGCCTGTCCGGTATTGAGGCGTGTGCAAGGATCCGGGAGTTTTCCGCTGTCCCTGTGTTATTCTTGACGGCAAAAAGCCAAATCGCTGATAAGGAGGAGGCTTTTGACATAGGCGGAGATGACTATCTTCCCAAGCCCTTTTCTCAAAATGAACTTATGATGCGGGTAGAGTCCCTGACAAGGCGCTATCGGGTCTATAAGGGAAAGCGCGAAGAGGTGGATGGCGATCAGCTGCAGATGGATGATACAAACGGCAGCGTGCGGATCCATGGCCGGACAGTAGATCTGACAGATAAGGAATACGCGATCCTGCAGTTTTTCTCTCAGCACAGAGGGCAGATATTGGATGTGGAAACAGTGTACGAGGGAGTTTGGGGCGAAAAATTCCTGCCGTCTTCCAATAATACGGTGATGGTGCATATCCTGAACCTGCGAAAGAAACTGGAAGAGGATCCGGCAAATCCTAAATTGATCCGAACCGTATGGGGAAAGGGGTATCGTTTTGGCTGAGCACAAGACATGGCACACACTGACGGTAAAGCTCATGGCGGTGGTATGTCTTGCACTGATGCTTGCGGTGCTTACCTTCTTGGTGATGGGGGTGCTTGGTGATGCTGTTGTGAGCCGGTACTATCTGTCGGAACGGGCAGTAGGTGCCAGACTTGCAAGGGAGGTTGACTCCCTTCGGGGGTTTGTTGCGGAGCACCAAGTCCGTTCTACCGACATCGATGCCATTGGTGCATGGAATCGGGAGCACCGCTACATTCAGATGACTGTGTCGGGTCTGGGAACAACAGTGAAATCGGACTCTGGCGGAGCGGAGCTTGTGACAAATGATTACGGCATCATCATTCGGTCGGAGGACAGCATTGCCTCGGCAAAATATCCGGTCAATTTCCGCGATGGCGTGTTTACGGTGTCGATTTATGACCGCTCTCAGGGTTTATATGAGGCATGGGTGGATTGGTCGTCGCTATTTGTGGCAGCGTTGGTGTTTTTGACAGTTGTCCTGATCTATGACAGAAGTCTGACTCGGACGGTTCAAATGCTGAGCCGACAGGTTCGGCGGGTCAGTCAGGGCGATCTGCAAATGCAGATCAAGCCTGTGACGCATGACGAGATCGGACAGCTTGCACTGGATGTTGATGCGATGCGCCTGAGCATCATTGACAAGCTCCAACGGGAGGAGCAGGCATGGCAAGCGAATACCCAGCTGATTACGGCGATCTCGCACGATGTGCGCACACCGCTGACAGCTTTGATGGGGTATCTGGATATCGTTTCTGATGAAGGACTGACTCAGGAGGAACGGGAGGCCTATCTGAAGGTATGCAAGAACAACGCGATGCGGCTGAAATCCCTGACTGATGAACTGTTTGCATTCTTTCTGGTGTTTGGCAAGCCGAAACCGGATCAGAATCTGGAGGATGTGGATGCCTGCACCCTTTTGGATCAGATCCTGCTGGAGCAGGAGATGAATCTGGCACAGCAGGGGTTCGATATGCAGGTGGTGCATCGCGGTGAGGTCAGCGGAAAGCTCCGGATCGATGTAGGGCATATCCGCAGGGTGTTTGAAAACCTGTATTCAAATATCTGCAAATATGCAGATCCCACACGCCCTGTGGATGTTCTGGTGGAAAATGACAATGGGATCCTGAAGGTATATCAGACCAACCATATCAGACAGCAGCAGAATCGGGTGGAAAGCAATCGGATCGGCTTAAAGACCTGTGAAAAGCTGATCGATGCCATGGGCGGAGAATTTCAGCTAAAACGAGAAAAAGACAAGTTCTCCGTGAAAGTGGAGCTCCCTCTCATTCAGGAAGTATGAAATAAGCCCCCAGAGAAATCTCTGGGGGCATTTCTTATCGATAAAAGAGATTAGACCATTGCGCAGGTGATGATGGCCATCTTGTAGACTTCATCAGCGTTGCAGCCACGGGACAGGTCGTTGATGGGGGCATTCAGACCCTGCAGGATGGGGCCGTAAGCCTCATAGCCGCCCAGACGCTGTGCGATCTTGTAGCCGATGTTGCCAGCCTCGATGCAGGGGAATACAAAGGTGTTTGCATAACCTGCGACCTTGGAACCGGGGAACTTCAGCTGTCCGACTTCGGGAGCAACGGCTGCATCGAACTGCATTTCGCCGTCGATTGCCAGCTCGGGAGCCATTTCCTTTGCGATTGCGGTAGCATCATGGCTCAGCTTTACGGTGCCGCCCTTGCCGGAACCGTTGGTGGAGAAACTCAGCATAGCAACCTTGGGGTCGATACCGAAGACCTGAGCGGTCTTAGCAGTTTCGACGGCAACCTCAGCCAGTTTCTGTGCGGCGGAGATCACAACATTGCCTTCCTTGTCCAGAGTGTCCTGATAGTCGATATTGATAGCGCAGTCGCCCATAGCCAGTTTCTCGTCGCCGCGAACCAGGATGAAGCAGGAAGATACCAGATGTGCGCCCTTCTTGGTCTTGACCAGCTGCAGAGCAGGACGGACGGTGTCGGCGGTGGAGTAGGTAGCGCCGCCCAGCAGAGCGTCAGCGTAGCCCATCTTTACCAGCATGGTGCCGAAGTAGTTGCCCTTGGACAGAGCGGTGCGGCACTCTTCGGGGGTCATCTTGCCCTTACGGAGCTCGACCATCTTTTCGACCATAGCATCCATACCCTCGTAGGCAGCGGGATCCAGGATCTCAACGCCTTCGATATTGAAACCGCCCTTGGCAGCATTGGCACGAACCTCTTCCACATTACCGACCAGAATGGGGGTCAGGAAACCGCCTTCTACCAGACGGGCGGTAGCCTCCAGAATACGGGCATCGTGACCCTCGGTGAAGACGATCTTGCGGGGATTTGCCTTCAGAGTTTCGATCATTGCTTGAAACATGATACATTACCTCCAGAATCATTCGTTCTATATTGGGTATTTACACCCATAAAATAGCATTTTAATTATACATCACAAATTGAAAAGGTGCAACCTTTTTTGTAAAAATAGGGCAGAAACATGGGGCTGAGCAATCCCGGGCAGGTATGAATTTGTGCATTTTGCAGCCTGCAATTTTTGTGCAATATGCGGATTAGACATGGGCTGTTTCAGGTGGTATAATTACGCAAATCTTTATAAAAGGGGGATAATTGTATGGCATATACTGAAAGCTGGTCTGGAAAAATCAGTCGAAGACTTGTGAAAAAACAGCGCATCATTGATGTGGCGGCCGGACGGGAAAAGGCTGATCTGGTGCTGAAGAATGCGACCTATGTGGATGTGTTTTCCGGCTGTCTTGCAACGGATGATATTGCGGTTGCAGAAGGGCTGATCGTTGGACAGGGAACATACGACGGGCTGATCGAGGTGGATATGACGGGAAAGATCGTCTGCCCGGGCTTTATCGATGCCCACATCCATCTGGAGTCCAGTCTGGTATCCCCAAGGGAATTTGCTCGGGCTGTCCTTCCGCACGGAACCACGGCGGTCATCACCGATCCCCATGAGATCACCAATGTAATGGGGACGGACGGGATCGACTATATGCTGGAGGCAACGGAAAACCTTCCTCTGGATGTCCTGTTTATGATCCCCAGCTGCGTGCCTGCTTCGCCTATGGACGAAAGCGGTGCCAATCTGGACTATCGGGATATCGACAGCTTTTTTGAGCATCCAAGGGTACTTGGTCTGGGCGAAATGATGGATTTTCCCGGTGTGATCCGGGGTGACAGCTGTCCGGTTTCCAAAATCGTGGCATCCCAGTCCCATCATAAGAAGATCGATGGGCACGCACCGGGGCTGCGGGGAAAAGAACTGAATGCCTATGTTGCAGCAGGCGTATACTCGGATCACGAGTGTGCGGATCTGGAGGATGCTCTTGAAAAGATCCGCCGTGGGCAGTATATCATGATCCGGGAAGGCACGGCGGCAAAGAACCTGGAGGCACTGGTGGGCTTGCTGAAGGAGCCCTATTACAGCCGGTGCATGTTCTGTACCGATGACAAGCACCCATCCGATCTGCTGGAAAAGGGGCACATGGATTATATCTGTCGGAAAGCGGTGGAGCTTGGAGCGGATCCCATCCGGGTGGTGCAGGCGGCATGCTATCATGCGGCAAGGTATTTCCTGCTGAACAATCGTGGTGCTATTGCCCCGGGGTATCTGGCGGACTTTGCGGTGGTGGATAACCTGAAGGATTTTCGGGTGCAGCAGGTATACAAACGGGGGCAACTTGTGTGCGAAAACGGCGAGATCGCCGAGATCCGGAATTCCGAGATCTCTGCCAGATTGGTACAGCAGGCGGAGCATACCTTCCATGTAGACCACATGACACCAAGAGATTTTGCCGAATGGCGCCCCAGAGGCGTGATCGGGATTATTCCCGGACAGATCGTTACTCAGGACTGCGGCTATGCAGAAGAGGTGGATGTGAAAACGGACACGCTGAAGATGGCTGTGGTAGAACGGCACCGTGGCACCCGGCATATCGGCATCGGCTATCTGCGAGGGTACGGTCTGAGTCAGGGCGCGGTTGCAACCTCGGTGGCACACGACAGCCACAATATTATTGTGGTGGGTGCAAACGATGAGGATATGGCATTGGCGGTGAACACCATTACGAAGAATTCCGGAGGGATCGTTGTGGTGAACGACGGTGAGATCCTTGCCCAGCTGCCCCTGGAGATCGCAGGACTGATGAGCAACAGTCCCCTTGTGGAGGTAAACACCAAACTGGAGCAGGCAAAGTCCGCAGCCCATCAGCTGGGCGTCGGGGATGAGATCGATCCGTTCATGACATTGAGCTTTATGAGTCTGCCGGTGATCCCGACCCTTCGGCTGACGACCAGAGGCGTTATGGACGTAGCCACACAGAAATATATCTGAAATAATAGACAAGGGAACACCCACCTGCTGCTGTGAACAGGTGGGTGTTCGGTATTACGGAATATTTGTTCCGGATTTCAAAAATTTTATCTTGAATTTTGCACTGTGCTGTATCATAATAGAAAAGTAAGATCGTTTATTGGAGGGATACACCATGCCAACGCAAGGCAGATCCGTACATTCGGTAGAAAAGGCCATCACCTTGCTGGATTGTTTCTGGAGAGCGGGCGGCAGCTTATCGCTGACGGAGCTTGTCCAGAGAACCGGATGGGCAAAAAGCACAGTACATGGACTTCTGGCCTCGATGCTGGAGTCGGCTGTGGTAGAACAGGATAAGACAGACGGAAAATACCGATTGGGCTATCATTTGTTCGAACTGGGCAGCAGCGTTGCTGCATCCTGGAATGTGATGGGGATCGTCAGACCGTATTTGGAAGAACTGGCAGAAACCATAGGCGAAAGTGCATATCTGGCCCGACTGAGCGGGGATGAGCTGATCCTTGCTGAGTGCGTTGAGCCGCATAACGGATTCCGCGTGTCCTCGGAACCGGGCAGCCGGATTCCACTGCACTGCTCCAGTGAGGGAAAGTGTATTCTGTCGGCCATGCCGTCAGCTCGGGCAAAGGAAATGCTCATGCGAAAGGGAATGGAGGCATTTACTGCAAACACCATCACCTCGTGGGAGGGAATGGAGCCGCAGCTGGCACTGGTCAGGGAACTGGGCTATGCGGTAGAACGCGGTGAATACCGAAACGGATTGCAGAGCGTGGGCGCGCCCATTTTCGACAGCCTTGGAAAATGCACCTATGCCATTGCTGTGATCGGGATCCGGGACAGCGGCCAGGTTGGAACAGCCAGAGCAACTGTCGCACAGGTAAAACAGGCGGCAGAAAGGGCATCCTATGATCTGGGATGGCGCAAGGATCAGAAAATACGGACAAGTCCGGAGAAATAACCGAGAGGAAACGATACCGAAATGGCAAAGCTCTATTTCAAATACGGTGCCATGGGCTCAAGCAAAACGGCTCAGGCACTGATCACAAAGTATAATTACGAGGAAAACGACCTGAATGTGTGGCTGATCAAGCCCAGTGCGGATACCCGTGACGGAGTCAATATGCTGCGCAGCCGCATCGGTCTGGAGGCGCAGGTAGAGGTGATCGGCCCGAATACGGATATTTATCAGCGCTATCAGCAGACCGAGCTGGGCAAATGCGATGTGATCATTGCGGATGAGTGCCAGTTTTTCACACAGGAGCAGATCGATCAGCTGAGATACATCGTAAATGACTATAATATTCCGGTGATGTGCTTTGGTCTGCGCACGGATTTCCAAATCCACCTGTTTCCCGGCAGCCTGCGGCTGATGGAGGTGGCAGATACCATTCAGGAGATCAAGACCATCTGCGACTGCGGTGCAAAAGCAACCGTGAATGCTCGGATCGACGAAAATGGGCATATTATCACAGAAGGCGATCAGGTTTTTCTCGGCGGCAATGACAGCTATATCGCCATGTGCCACAAGTGCTATATCCAAGGCATCCGGGAAGGAAAGAAAATCAAGCTCCATGGAGCTGAATCATAAAATATACGGAGGTAATCTTATGAAAGTAAATGTTCAGGAAATTTTGAACAAGTGTGACCACACCCTTTTGGGGCAGACTGCCACATGGGAAGAGATCAAGGTCATTTGTGACGACAGCATCAAATATGACTGCGCATCGGCTTGTATTCCTGCATCCTTTGTGAAGCAGGCGAAGGATTATGTGGGCGACCGTCTGGCAATCTGCACTGTGATCGGTTTCCCCACCGGCTATTCCACTACCGCAGCAAAGTGCTTTGAAGCCACCGATGCTGTGGATAACGGTGCGGACGAAGTGGATATGGTCATCAACATCGGCTGGGTCAAGGAAGGCAAGTATGACAAGGTCTGCGAAGAGATCAAGGCGATCAAGGCTGCCTGCAAGGGTAAGCTGCTGAAGGTCATTATCGAGACCTGTCTGCTCACCGACGAAGAGAAGATCGAGATGTGCCGCGTTGTCACCGAATCCGGTGCGGAATATATCAAAACATCCACAGGTTTCTCCACTGCCGGTGCAACATTCCACGATGTGGAGCTGTTTGCAAAGCATGTGGGCCCCAATGTGAAGATCAAGGCTGCCGGCGGCATCTCCAGTCTGGAGGATGCCCAGAAGTTTATTGATCTGGGTGCAGACCGTCTGGGTACCAGCCGTGTGGTCAAGATCGTGAAAAACGGTGTAGACCTCAATGACACAAGCTATTGATAACAAAGGAGAATTGATTATGAGTCATCCAACCCCCCATATTAACGCAAAGCCCGGTGATTTCGGCAAGACCGTACTGATGCCCGGCGATCCTCTGCGCTCCAAATTCATTGCAGAGAATTTTCTGGAGAACCCTGTCCTTGTAAATAATGTCCGCGGTGTGCAGGGCTATACCGGCTACTATAAGGGAGTAAAGGTTTCCGTTATGGCCTCCGGCATGGGTATGCCTGCCATTGGTATTTACTCCCATGAGCTGTTCAACTTCTTTGAGGTTGACAATATCATCCGTGTCGGCTCTGCCGGTGCGATCCAGGAGGATATCAACCTGTACGATCTGGTGATCGCTCAGGGCGCCTGCACCGACTCCAATTTTGCATCCCAGTTCCATATCCCCGGAACCTTTGCTCCGATCGCATCTTATAAGCTGCTGAGCGAGGCAGTCAAGGCTGCGGAGGAAAACGGTGCTGTGTACCATGTGGGCAATGTGAACTCTTCTGATGTCTTCTATGGCGACCATGCAGGTGTTCCCGAGGGACTGGACAGCGTCTATGGCCTGAAGAAGATGGGCGTTATGGCTCTGGAAATGGAAGCAGCAGCTCTTTATATGAACGCTGCCCGCTATGGCAAGCGTGCGCTGTGCATCTGCACCATTTCCGACCATGTGCTCAAGGGCGAGGAAACCTCTGCCGAGGAGCGTCAGAACTCCTTCACCACTATGATGAAGGTCGCTCTGGATGTTGCCGTTGCAATGGACAAGGAGTGATCCGGTCAATCTTACCATCTATTTGAGAGGTGATTTTGTATGAAGCGTATCTTTTTGATCGTTCTGGATTCCTGCGGCGCCGGTGCCATGCCGGATTCGGAACAGTTCGGTGATGTAGGGGTGCATACGCTGAAATCCTGTGCATCATCTGCAAAGCTATCGATCCCCAATATGAAAAAACTGGGAATTGGCAATATTGAAGGTCAGGCTTTTCTGGGGACGGAGCCGCAGCAAACAGGCGCAGTCTGCCGGGTGGCTGAGCGCTCTATGGGTAAGGATACCACCATTGGCCACTGGGAAATTGCGGGTATCGTTTCCCCTGAGCCTCTGCCCACATATCCCAATGGGTTCCCTCAGGAGATCCTGGATGCATTTGAGCAGGCGACCGGCCGCGGCTGCCTGTGCAATCTGCCTTACTCCGGAACGGATGTCATCCGTGACTACGGTCAGGAACAGCTGGATACCGGAAAGTGGATCATCTATACCTCTGCCGACTCTGTTTTTCAGGTGGCAGCCCACGAAGAGCTGATCCCGTTGGAAGAACTGTACGATGCCTGCCACAAGGCCCGTGAGATCCTGCGCGGTAAGCACGGCGTAGGCCGAGTGATCGCCCGGCCGTTTGTCGGCAACGCAAAGGACGGGTTCAAGCGTACAAGCAACCGTCATGACTATTCTCTGGAACCGCCTGCAAAGACCTTGCTCGATGCGATCAAGGAGCAGGGGAAGGACTCCATTGCGGTAGGCAAGATCTTTGATATCTTTGCAGGGCAGGGCACTACGGAGCATGTGTTCAACAAGAGCAATGCCGATGGCATGGATCATACACTGGATTATGCAAAGCAGGATTTCAATGGTCTGTGTTTCGTAAATCTGGTGGATTTTGATATGCTGTTCGGTCATCGCCGGGATGTTGACGGCTATGCCAATGCACTCACGGAGTTCGACACATGGCTGCCGAAACTTCTGGAGCAGCTGAAGGATGATGACATGGTCATGATCACGGCAGATCACGGCTGCGATCCTGCCTACACGGCTACCACAGACCACACAAGAGAGTATGTGCCGCTGCTGATGGCAGGCCCCAAGGTCAAGCCCGTCAATCTGGGTACCCGCAAGAGCTTTGCGGATATTGCAGCAACCATTGCAGAGCTGCTGGGTGTTTCCTATGAAACCACTGGCGAAAGCTTTGCAAAGGAAATCATCTAATTATACCGGGGCGCAGCGGGAGCTGCGCCCTGTCATTCACTGGAGGGAACGGATATGACTCCTGAAAAATTGATCGAACAGGCTAAGAAAGCCATGAGCCACGCTTATGCACCCTATTCCGGGTATAAAGTCGGTGCAGCACTGCTGTGTGCAGACGGAACGGTGTACGGCGGCTGCAATATTGAAAACGCATCATATTCCCCGACCAACTGTGCAGAGCGGACGGCATTCTTTAAGGCGGTCTACGACGGACACCGGGATTTTCAGGCCATCGCCATCGTCGGCGGAAAAAACGGTGCGCTTACCGGTGCATTCCCACCCTGCGGCGTCTGCCGACAGGTCATGCGTGAATTCTGTAGGGACGATTTTGTGATCTATATGGGCGGGCCTGGTGAAAGCTATCAGAGCATGACGCTTGCAGAGCTTTTGCCGTGCAGTTTTAGCGCATCAGAGCATATGAATTGAGAAAATTCATAGAAAATGGTCGTTGAAATTGGTTAGAATTATAAATATTTCCAAAACAGTTGATTTTGCAATAGAAATGTGCGAAAATACACTCAGGTATTCTGTACCTGAAATTTATCCATAAATTTGGAGGTCAACAAAATGAAAAAGCTTCTAGCGCTTATGCTGGCTGCTGTCATGGTTTTCGGCCTGGTC
>JARHYV010000328.1 GCA_029258495.1 Faecousia sp.
TAAATTTTATGGTGAAATAAACACCTGTATTGTGAAAGGGGTATCCTAGTTATGGCTCACAAGTATGTTTACCTATTTACCGAAGGCGACGGCTCCATGCGAGAACTCCTGGGTGGCAAGGGTGCGAATTTGGCAGAGATGACCAGAATCGGACTTCCTGTTCCCCAGGGGTTTACTATTTCTACGGAGGCCTGTACCAAATACTATGAAGACGGCTGCACCATCAATGATGAGATCCGTGCCCAGATCATGGAATATGTAAAAGAGTTAGAGGCCATTACCGGTAAAAAATTCGGTGACAAAAACAATCCCCTTCTTGTTTCCGTCCGCTCCGGCGCCCGTGCATCCATGCCCGGCATGATGGATACCATCCTGAATTTGGGTCTTAACGAGGATGTGGTCGAGGTTCTGGCCGCAAAGTCCGGAAACCCCCGCTGGGCCTATGACTGCTACCGCAGATTTATCCAGATGTATTCCGATGTGGTCATGGAAGTCGGCAAGAAATACTTCGAGGTTCTGATCGATCAGATGAAGGAGCGCCGCGGTGTCACACAGGATGTCGAGCTGACCGCCGAGGATCTGAAGGAGCTTGCAGAGCAGTTCAAGGCAGAGTACAGGGAAAAACTGGGTGTTGACTTCCCCACTGATCCCACTGAGCAGCTGATGGGCGCCATCAAGGCCGTCTTCCGCTCCTGGGACAACCCCCGTGCAAATGTCTACCGCCGGGACAACGACATCCCCTACTCCTGGGGCACTGCCGTGAATGTGCAGTCCATGGCCTTCGGCAACATGGGTGACGACTGCGGCACCGGCGTTGCCTTTACCAGAAATCCCGCCACCGGCGAAAAGAAACTCTTCGGCGAATTTCTGACCAATGCTCAGGGCGAAGATGTGGTAGCCGGTGTCCGCACCCCCATGCCCATCAGCCAGATGGCAGAAAAATTCCCCCACGCCTTTGAGCAGTTCCAGAGCGTATGCTCCATTCTGGAGGATCACTATCGGGATATGCAGGATATGGAATTCACCATCGAAAGCGGCAATCTGTACATGCTCCAGACCCGCAATGGCAAGCGCACTGCCGCTGCCGCACTGAAGATCGCATGTGATCTGGTGGACGAGGGCATGATCGACGAAAAGCGAGCAGTCGCCATGATCGATCCTCGGACACTGGACACCCTCCTGCATCCCCAGTTCGATCCCGATGTCCTGAAAAAGACTCCCCCCATTGCCAAGGCTCTGGCCGCATCTCCCGGAGCTGCCTGCGGAAAGATCGTCTTCAATGCCGAGGATGCCAAGGAATGGGCGCTCCGCGGTGAGAAGGTCATCCTTGTTCGTCTGGAAACCAGCCCCGAGGATATCGAGGGCATGAAGGCTGCTCAGGGTATCCTGACCGTCCGCGGCGGCATGACATCTCACGCTGCCGTTGTTGCCCGGGGCATGGGAACCTGCTGTGTTTCCGGCTGTTCCGCCATCATTATGGACGAGGAGAACAAGCATTTCACCCTGAACGGAACCGTTTATCACGAAGGTGACTGCATCTGTCTGGATGGCTCCACCGGATGCATCTACGCAGGCATCATCCCCACCAAGGAGGCCGAGATCTCCGGTGAATTCGGCAGGATCATGGGCTGGGCCGACCGCTATCGCAGACTGAGAGTCCGCACCAATGCCGATACACCCGCCGATGCGCGCCGCGCCCGGGAATTGGGTGCCGAAGGCATCGGTCTGTGCCGCACCGAGCATATGTTCTTCCAGGATGAGCGCATCGCCCTGTTCCGGGAGATGATTTGCTCCGACACTCCGGAGGAACGGGAAAAATCTCTTTCCAAGCTGCTGCCTCTGCAGCAGAACGACTTCGAGCAGATCTATGAGGCCATGGAAGGCTACCCCGTTACCATTCGTTTCCTCGATCCTCCCCTGCACGAATTTGTGCCTACCACCGAGGCTGAGATTGAGGCGCTTGCCGCTGCCCAGAACAAGGATGTTCAGGAGATCCGCGACATTATCGCATCCCTGCACGAGGCCAACCCCATGATGGGCCACCGCGGCTGTCGTCTGAGCGTCACCTACCCGGAAATCGCCGCCATGCAGACCAAGGCCGTCATCCGTGCAGCCCTCACCGTCAAGGGCGCGCATCCCGATTGGACACTGGTTCCGGAGATCATGATCCCTCTGGTAGGCGACGAGAAAGAGTTTGCCTATGTCAAGAGCATCGTCGTCCAGACCGCCGACGCTGAGATCGCCGCATCCGGCATTGACCTTTCCTACGAGGTCGGCACCATGATCGAGATCCCCAGAGCCTGCCTGACCGCCGATGATATCGCCAAGGATGCCGCCTTCTTCTGTTTCGGCACCAACGATCTGACCCAGATGACCTTTGGTTTCAGCCGTGACGATGCCAGCAAGTTCCTTGACGCTTATTATGACACCAAGATCTACGAGAACGACCCCTTCATCAAGCTGGATCAGATCGGTGTCGGTCGTCTGATGGATATGGCGGTCAAGCTCGGCCGCTCCGTCCGCCCGGATATGCATGTGGGCATCTGCGGTGAGCATGGCGGTGATCCTTCCTCCGTGGAATTCTGCCACGGCATCGGGCTTGACTATGTTTCCTGTTCTCCCTTCCGCGTCCCTATCGCCAGACTCTCTGCAGCCCAGGCTGCCATTCGCGAAACGCGCCAATGAGAGTATCGACCGGAGCGCAACTGCAAAGCTAACATAATCTGATAAACGGTCACATCATCCCAAAGGATGATGTGACCGTTTCATTCTTTCATAGGAGGGATCGATACCGCCGTGATCTTCGTCTTAATTTTCCCCAGTATCCGAAAAAGAAATTCCCCGTGGCTACCAAAACTATCAAGCCATCCCAAACATGCCCGCTGCATTCCCCAACAGATTGCAAAAAGCACCCCGTCCGATAGACGAGGTGCTTTTATTATATCAATCTTCCATGGAATAGGGCTGCCATGGGGTGCGCTGCAGCCACATGCCGTTGGTAAAATCAGGGATCGCCACAGGCATGCCGCCCATCGCCACAGACTGCTCGGACAGGCAGCTGATGCTCATCCATGCCGCTGCATCGTACACATCGATGGGCGTAGGCGTACCGCTCTTTGCTGCATCGAAGAATGCACGGAATACCAGCCAGTCCATGCCGTCATGACCGCCCTTAATGCCCTCTTCCAGATAAGCCTTCCAGACAGGATGATCATATTCCTCCCGGTACTGCTCCACATTGTTCCAGCGTTCCTGCCATTTGAAGTCAAATTCATTGTCCTTCTGATCCAGGAAAATACTCTTGTTGTCCTCCATGTACATGCCCTTGGTACCCTGCACATGGAACCCTCTGGAATATGCTCTGGGCAGTGTCGTATCCAGAGTGATGCAGATGGTTTCGCCGCCTGCGCACTTGATGGTGGTGGTGACCACATCGCCCTGAGCAAAATTCATGCCGGTGGCATCGTAGTCGGCACCCTTTTCACGCATCAGGTATTCATGCAGACCGGCTGCCTTGCTGGACATAGAGGTCAGGCACAGCATCCGGTTGCCCCGGTTGATGTTCAGGACATTTGCGATGGGGCCCAACTCATGGGTGGGATAATTCTCGCAGTTGCGGCTGAGGTAATTGCGGAAACGATAATGCCGAGTCTCACGGCCGTTTGCGATTTCCTCCCGCAGGTCATGGCGATATCCGCCCTGACAGTGGACGATCTCACCAAATACCCCCTGACGCACCATGTTCATGACCATCAGCTCATCTCTGCCATAGCAGCAGTTCTCCATCATCATGCACTGGGTGCCGGTTTCTTCATATGTACGAACCAGTTTCCAGCAGTCCTCTATGGAGTAGGCGCCGCCGACTTCCATTGCCGTGTACTTTCCGGCACGCATCGCCTCACACGCAATGTTGATATGGGATTCCCAGGATGCCATGATGACCACAGCGTCCACCTGAGGCATGGCAAGGATCTCCTTATAATCCTTGACGGCGATGGGCTCGGGCTGTCCTGCCTGTTTTACCATCTGCACACCCTTGTCGCACCGATCCTGATACAGGTCGTACACCGCTGCCACCCGGATCCCCGGCTGAGGCAGGATGCAGTGCTCCAGTAAATTTATACCACGGTTACCCAAACCGATCACGCCAACATTCAATGTTTCTTTCATGATTACTCCTCCTGTTGCGAAGTGACTTTCGATCCGGCATACATCCGCCAAGATCGGAACGGTCTAAGTTTAGCGCAAATATCCACGCATTGCAAAACACTTTTCCAAAAATACTGCACAAATTTTCGTCCCAATTTTTGTAGGAATGATCACCCCTTAAAAATTCTCTTTTACCGCCGGGCAGACTCTGTTTTCCTGCATGCAGACGGTTTTCGTATTCTGGGTGGGCTATTTTTCGTTCCCTGCCTGTTTTCCATCTGATATGTAGAAAATTTATCCAATATTATGTATATTACCACAGTTGAACTGCGGCACATTTTCCAGTATCATAGCCATATGCAAATTTTACATTTGGATATCCCTGTGCTGCCGCAGCCGTCGCTGCCGCACGATTGATTTAAGGAGGAAGCTCATCATGCAACATTTCGTACCATATGTAACCACCCCTGATTGGGATCATGTGCCTGCTGTCACACTGGAGCATACTGGTTGGCTCCCCACCTGTCCCATTTCTGCTCAGGCTCAGATCTGCCACGACGGAAACAACCTTTATATCCGTCAGGAAGCGAAAGAGGAAAACATTCGTGCCACATTGACCGGCGCTCTGGAGCAGGTCTGCAACGACAGCTGTCTGGAGTTCTTCTTTGCCCCCTTTGCAAATGACGATCGATACCTGAATTTCGAGGTCAATCCCCTTGGCACTCTCTATCTGGGCTTTGGCAAAGAGCGCAGCACCAGAGTGCGGCAGCTTGTTGCAGATACGAGCATTTTCCATATTCAGCCGTTTTCCACCGAGCACGGCTGGGGTGTCACCTACACCATCCCCGGGGATTTCATCCGCATGTATGCACCCGAGTTTGACTTCACCGCTCCGGCTGCCGGTAATTTCTACAAGTGCGGCGACATGACTAAGGTTCGCCACTATCTGTCTTGGTCGATGCTCACCTGTGAACTGCCCGACTATCATCGCAGGCAGGATTTCGGCGTACTGAACTTTGAACCTATCACAGAATAATCCCAAAAGAAAAGCCCTTGGCTTTCAGAGCATTTTCGCTCCGAATGCCAAGGGCTGTTTTTACAAGCTTTCAAAGACGGACTTCGCCGCCGCAACCGTCTGCTCCAGATCCGCCCGGGTGTGGGCGGCAGAAACAAACATCGCCTCAAACTGAGCCGGAGCCAGATAGATGCCCCGATCCAGCATATTTCCGAAATAGGACGCATATTTCTTCAGATCGCTGCGTTTGGCTCCGGAGAAGGACTGCACCGAATCCGGTGTGAAGAAGGGAGCCACCAAGCTGCCCACCTGATTGATCTGTACAGGGGCATGTGTTTCCTGAGCCGCCTGACGCATTCCCTGCGCCAGTTTCTCCGCGCTGGCTGCGATGGCTGTATAGACCTCAGGATGCGTATCCAGATAGGACAGCTGTGCCAGTCCTGCCGCCATTGCCACCGGATTGCCTGCCAGAGTACCTGCCTGATACACCGGGCCGCAGGGCGCCACATGTTCCATCAGCTCCCGGCTGCCGCAGTAGGCACCCACCGGCATGCCGCCGCCAATGATCTTTCCGAAGGTAACGATATCTGCCCGCACACCAAAATATTCCTGTGCGCCGCCCTTTGCAAGACGGAAGCCGGTGATGACCTCGTCAAAGATCAGCAGTGCGCCCTCCCGGTCGCAGATGTCGCGCAGACCCTGCAAAAATCCCGGGTTCGGGCCGACAACGCCCATATTGGCTGCCACCGGCTCCACAATGACGCAGGCGACCTGTTTCGGGTTCTCGTCGAACAGCTGCTGCACACTGGTCAGGTCGTTATACTGCGCCATCAGAGTGTCCTTCGCCGTTCCGGCAGGGACACCTGCCGAGTCAGGACAGCCGCCGTCCATAGCCGAGGAGCCTGCCTTGACCAGCATGCAGTCGCTGTGTCCGTGGTAGCAGCCCTCAAATTTGATGATCTTATCCCGACCGGTGGCACCTCTGGCCAGTCGAAGGGCAGACATGACTGCCTCCGTGCCGGAGTTCACCATGCGTACCATTTCCACATTGGGCACCATCCGGATCATCAGCTCTGCGATCTCCACCTCACGCTGCGTGGGTGCGCCAAAGGAAAGTCCGTCCATAACGGCTTTCTGCACCGCCTCACGGATGATGGGGTGATTGTGTCCCAGGATCATAGGCCCCCAGGAGCAGACATAGTCAATATATTTCCTGCCGTCGGCATCCCAGATATAGGCGCCGTCGGCTCTTGAGATAAATCTGGGTGTCATGCCCACCGCCCGGTAAGCCCGCACGGGACTGTTGACACCGCCGGGCAGGACTTCCTTCGCCCGGGCAAACAATTCACTGGAGCGTTCCATCAGCCGATGTCCCCTTTCTCAATGGCCTGAGCCAATTCCTTTGCATAGTAGGTGATCAGGATATTTGCACCTGCCCGAAATACAGACAGGGCAGACTCGCACATGATCCTGTATTCATCCACCAGACCTGCCTGAGCGGCAGCCTTGATCATGGCATACTCGCCGGAAACGGAGTAAGCCGCCATGGGCACATCGAAGGCATCCGAGCATTCCCGAATGATGTCCAGATAGGAAAGGGCAGGCTTGACCATGATGATATCTGCTCCCTCTTCCACATCCAGAGCGCACTCTTTCAGTGCCTCACGGCGGTTGTGGGGATCCATCTGGTATCCCTTGCGGTCACCAAAGGACGGTGCAGAGCCTGCGGCAGAACGGAACGGCCCATAAAATGCCGAGGCATACTTGGCAGAATATGCCATAATGGGAACATCCTGAAAGCCTTCTGCATCCAGCGTGCTGCGGATCGCAGCCACACGGCCGTCCATCATGTCAGACGGTGCCACCATGTCTGCACCGGCACGGGCATGGGACAGGGCAGTCTTTGCCAAAAGCTCCAGTGTGGCATCATTATCCACATGGCAGCCGCAAAGCGCACCGCAGTGACCGTGGTCGGTGTATTCGCACATGCAAACATCCGTCACCACATAGAAATCCGGATATTTTTCCTTGATGATGCGGATCGCCTTCTGAATGACCCCGTCGGGCGCCCATGCAGAAGACCCAAGCGCATCCTTGTGCGCAGGGATACCGAACAGGATGCAGCTGCTCACGCCGGCATGGATGCATTCGGCAACGGCATCCTCCAGGGCGTCAAATCCATACTGGTACTGCCCGGGCAGCGACTCGATGGCGCGCCTGCCGGACAGGGTTTCGTCAACAAAGATCGGATAAATCAGGCTGTCGGCAGAAAGTCTGGTTTCCCGACACATCCGGCGGATGGTGTCCCCATTTCTCAGCCGGCGAGGTCTGTGTACTAGTTCCATTGTGATCCTCCTTCTACGATCCGCTGGATCAGCGCATCCATGGTCGCCTTTTCGGCGGTGATGGTATGCAGCCCGTGTTTTTGCGCCTCTGCCCGAGTCTGTTCCCCGATGCAGGCCGCCGTGATCCCGGATAGATCCGCGCCCTTCAGCGCAGAAACAAAGCCCGTAACTGTGGATGCACTGGTGAAGGTCACCACCGGAGCAGGCTCCTGCTCCAAAAGCGTCCGAACCTGCTCCGTTTCGGGGCAGGTATATTCCGTTTCATAGCAGCGGATATCGTCATAAGAAATTTTACAACGCTCCAGTGCATCTGTCAATGCAGGGCTGCCCCACTGGGCCCGCAGGATCAGCACCCTGCCCTCGGGTGCTGCATCGCACAGTGCCTGCCCCAGATGTGCCCCGTCATATACCTGAGGGATCAGATCCGCCCGCAGTCCGTGTTTTCTCAGCTCCCGATCCGTTCCCGGGCCGATGGCGGCAAGCCGGATCCGTCCCAGTGCCCGCACATCCCGATGGATGCGATCCAAATATGCCATCAATGTGGAAACTCCCGCAGGACTGGTAAAGACCAGCCACTGATATTCGTCGATTTTTTCCACAGCTTGTTCCATCTGTGTGCAAGGCTCCATCGGCACCGTCCGGATGCAGGGAAATTCCGTCACATCCGCGCCCAATGCACGCAGCCGGTCAGCCAGTGTGCCTGCCCGCTCCTTCGGTCTTGTGACGATCACAGATCTGCCCTTCAGCGCAAGCCGGTCAAACCAGTCAAATTGAGGGCTCAGAGCGCAGACCCTGCCCACCACAATGATCGCCGGACTCTTCACCTGCCGCGCCCGTGCCTCCCGAGGAAGGGTCGCAAGGGTTGCAAGGATAGGGCGCTGTGCCGGAGTCGTTCCCTTTTCCACCACTGCCGCCGGCATATCGGGTTCCATGCCTGCCTTCAGCAGTCCCTCGCAGATATTTTCAAGGGCGCTGACTCCCATCAGGAAAACCAGTGTCCCCTTGGTATTTACCAGAGCATCAAAGGGGATATCCAGAGGCTTGCCTGCCCGCTGATGCCCCGTGACGATATGCAGGGAAGAGCAGTAATCCCGATGGGTCACAGGGATGCCGGCATAGGCAGCCGCCGCAATGGCAGAGGTGATCCCCGGGACTTCCTCAAAAGGAACGCCGTGCTCCGCCAAAAGCTCCAGTTCCTCTCCTCCCCGGCCGAACAGGAACGGATCGCCGCCTTTCAGCCGAACCACACGCTTTCCCTCCAGTGCCTGCTCCAGAAGGATCCGATTGATCCCCTCCTGAGGCACCAGATGGTTGGCAGACTCCTTGCCCACATTGATCCGCTCTGCATCCTCCGGGATCAGGTTCAGGATCGCCTGACTCACCAGACGGTCATAAACCACCACCTCCGCCTGCTCAATGGCCTGACGGCCCTTGATGGTCAGCAGCCCCGGATCGCCCGGGCCTGCACCCACCAAAACCACTTTTCCCATCTTCATTGGTATTTCCCCCTCATCTCCAGTGCAAGCGCTGCGCCCAGAGCCTCGCCTTGGGTGCGATCGCCGCTGACCGTTTCATAGAACACGCTGCCGCCGGAGGAAACATACATCCCCTTCAGGCAGATGGTATCGCCGCAAACCGTGGCATATGCCGCCACCGGCGAAGAGCAGCCTCCGTCCAGTGCGCGCACAAAGGCACGCTCTGCCAGAAGACAATCTCTGCCGTCCCCATCGTCAAATCCTGCAAGGCAGGATACATCCACATCCTCCCGAGCCTGAACCGCCAGAATTGCCTGTCCTGCCGCCGGCAGGATCTCCTCCGTGGAGAAATACCGGCTGATGCGCTCCTGCAAGCCCAGTCTTGCAAGACCTGCCCCCGCCAAAACCAGTGCGGAGTACTCCCCTGCATCCAGTTTGTCCAGACGGGTCAGCACATTCCCCCGGATGGGCGCAAGCTTTGCCTCCGGAAAGATCCCCCGCAGCTGGAGCTGCCGCCGCAAGGACGAGCAGCCGATGGGCTTTGAAAAATCGATGCTGTCCTTCCCCTTGGGCAGTACCAGTACATCCCGAGGGTCTGCGCGCTTTGAAAACGCAACCAAAGGCAGACGGGGATCGGTCTGCATGGGCAGATCCTTGCTGCTGTGGACGGTGATATCCACCCGACCATCCAGAAGTGCCGCATCCAGTTCCTTCACAAACAGCCCCTTGCCGCCGATCTTGTCCAGTGTCCGATCCAGGATCTTATCCCCCGTGGTCTTCATAGTCACAAGCTCCACCCGGATCTGCGGATCGTATGCGGCAATGGCATCGATCACCATTTCCGACTGGATCACCGCAAGGCGGCTTTCCCTGCTCCCCACGCGTATCGTCTTCATTCCATCTCCTCCAATACTGAGCGAATTGCCCGAGCAGCCCGGGCTGTTTTGTGGTGCTGCGTTCCCTTGGACACCACACCGGAAATCAGCCCGTTTCCGGCGCAGATCGCCGGAAAGTAGAAGGTGCTTTCCTCGCTGCTGTCGGCAACGCTGACAAAGATCCCGGCACGGCGCGCCTCCTGCCCCACCTGACGGTTCACCTCCCGGTCATCGGTCGCTGCCACCGCAAGAAATGCATGGGCAAGATCCCCCGGCTGATAGGCGCGCTGAATATACAAGACGCCTTCCGGGACATCGCCGCATTCCGGTGCGATCATGGTGACCTTGGCACCGAAGGATAACAGGATCCGAACCCTTCTCAGCGCGATCCTTCCGCCGCCTACCACCACCGTTTCCCGGTCACGCAGGTCGATAAACAAGGGGAACCGATATTCTTCCAAATTCATCCAATTCCTTCTTTCAGGAGATCGCATGCCGCCCTGTCGTATGGGAGCGGATCTTCTTTTCGCAGCGGTTCAGGCTTTCCGGGCTGATGCGCTCAGTCAATCCGCCCAAAAGCAGCTCCACCGCTTTGCTCACCGACAGCTCTACGATCTCCGTTTCACTCAGACCGTTTCTCAGTTCCTTTGAAGTGAGCACCCGGTCGATAA
>JARHYV010000046.1 GCA_029258495.1 Faecousia sp.
CCCGATTCATCAACATGATCAGCAGGATGATCAGAAGATCGTCGGTATCGATTTCCCGAGGCAGGAGACCCTTTAAGAAAGACAGGATTCCACCGCTTTTCGGAGGGAGTGGCTGAGCAGCGGTGGTCTGCTGGAAATGCAGCTGTGGTGATAGGGGAGATGATGGCTGCTGTGTAGGCTGTGGCCCCCGCTGCACGGTCGATTCCGGCGGATCGGGGGCAGGAGCTGGATTTGGGGTGAGGTTTGGATTTGGAATTCCTCCGCGAGGAAATTGCTGCTTGCGATTCTGCTCAGGGATGGTACTGCGGCGATACGAGCCGTCTGATTGAGGGATATAATGATTGTACATCAGATATCACCTGCCATTGTTTGATTTTTTGCCAAGTGCTGCGGATGCATATTTTGCGATTTTAGCGGCCTGCATGGCTTTCTCCATTTTTTGAAGACGGTCAGAAGGTAAATATCCCTGTAAAGCATGAATCAGATTTCGCTGCTTGGCATCGATTTGGGTATTTCCGAGCATCTGCATCATACCTTGTATGGCCGCCGGATTAAAAGTCGCGGATGCAGGCTGTTGCTGCGGCGATGGTGACTGCGGTGCAGGAGATGGAGCCCCTTGCTGATTCAGCGCGCCAGCCATGGCCATGATCTGATTCATGATTTCAGGATTACCCAGTATGGAATTCAGCTTGTCATCAAATTCAGCCATTGCGCTGCCTCAATTTCTGTGTAAGGTGCTGAATCTGCTCGTCTTGCATCAGAGGTTCGAGCAGCTCCCTGGCTGCATCTGTGTTTCCGTTGGATGCCATTTTCACAGCAGAGTCTATGGCTGAAGGATCAAGCTGCTGCAATCGGGTGAGCAGTGCTTGAGTTTCAGGCTGTTTCAGCATCCTAGCAAGCTCTGTTTGTGAAAAATCATTATTTTTTTCCATCATTTATTGCCTCCAGTTACAAAACTTGATATAATGAAAGAAAATATGGCTATTTCAGACAGAAAGTGTGAGCATATGCGAATTTTGGTTTTCTCGGATTCTCATTCCGGGCTCTCGTTTATGAAACGCTGCGTTACGGCGATACATCCGGATTTGATGATCCATTTGGGCGATTATTATGAAGATGGGGCAGCACTCCATGAATTGTTTCCTCAGATTCAATTCTATCAGGTTCCCGGAAACTGTGATAGTGGGAGCGTGCAGCCTGCCATCAATCAGATCCTGATCCAGCGGATCGATGGGGTTGATTTCTATATGACCCATGGGCATTTGCATGGAGTAAAAACCGGCACAGCGAACCTGTTGGCCGCAGCCAGAGTTAGTTGCTGTCAAATGGTTCTCTATGGACATACCCACCGCGCGGAGTGCTATCGGGATGCCTCTGGCTTGTGGGTGATGAACCCGGGAACATGCGGATTCTATGGCGGCAGTGCCGGCTTGATCGAGACAGCAGACGGAAATATCACTTCTGCAAAAATCCTGCACGAGTGCGATCTTGCCGGGATCGGTTAATGATCTCTTCCTTTGTTTCATTATATGAACCACGGTCAAAAAAATGACCGGGTTGTTACATCGTTAATAGAAAGAAGAGTACAACAACGATCCCGACACCGCTGGCTACGCATAGAGCAGTATCAATAAAGCGCTGCCACAGGACGGATGGCTCTGCTGCGTTGGGGTAGGATCGAGCTTTGATGTCTATTTGTCGTTTGCGTGTAACTGTATCCATGTTGGTACCTCCCGAATTTTGATGGATCCAGTATATAAAATAAAATGTACAATATACCGGATGATTATAAAATGATGGACTGTCCCTTCTTCGAGTTTGTCGGGGGTTGCAACAGTTGGGATATTGTGCTAAAATATAGACTAATATAGGAATGTCGGAGGTTGCTTATGAGCAATATGGAACAATGGTCGGCAAAATGGGCACAACTTACAGAAAAAATACAGCCCAGCTTAACGGCTGCCGGAGCTTTTTTTGATAAGTTTGGACATGTCTTAAACCTGATCGGTGTGTGGATCTGGCGGCTGCGCAAGGTCGTTATGGCAGTGCCGGTCATATGGCTGTCTGTTTACTTTGCCCGTCTAAATAATAATGTCCTGCCGGATCAGGTTGGACTGAACCTGCTGCTCAACGGCGAGTATGCACGGATGATCTCAAAGAGTCTGGCGGTATACGGCCCGCTGGCAGTTACGGGCGCATGTCTGCTGATGATGCTGGTATCTAAGAAAACGCTGTATCCTTGGTTGATTTGTTTGTTTAGTCTGGCATTTCCTCTGCTGCTGCTGATCACAAATGTATTTCCTGCGTAAAAACTTGCCGCCATGGTGCGGCAAGTTTTCTTCTTGAAATTGAAGGAGGGCTGAAATGAAGAAGGCTCACAAGAAAGAGAAATCCCAAACCATAGAGAAGACGAAACGCAATAAGAAACTCGTCCTGACGGTATACCTGACTCTTCGGGTACTGGTGGTCATGGTTATGATCGCACAGCTGCTGAATAAGAACTATGAAAATGTGTACATCTGTGTTCTGACGCTGGGCTTGTTTGTAATAC
>JARHYV010000073.1 GCA_029258495.1 Faecousia sp.
CCCACACCGGACGGCTCGATAATAACACGATCCGGATGGTACTCGGAAATAACCTTCTCCAGAGCCTTGCCAAAATCACCCACCAGACTGCAGCAGATGCAGCCGGAATTCATTTCCGTAATATTGATGCCTGCCTCTTTCAGAAAGCCGCCATCAATTCCGATCTCACCGAACTCATTCTCGATGAGAACCAGTTTCTGGTTCTGGTAGCCCTCTGAGATCATTTTCTTGATCAGTGTGGTCTTACCCGCACCCAAAAAACCAGAATAAATATCAATTTTTGTCATAATGATTCACACCTTCCATATTCACGGGGTCGCAGATGCAATTACAGGATATCTGCGTATGTATTGCAGTGCTCCTCGTCCATTTACCTTTTTGGATGATCCCTTCTGTCTGTTTGACTCAGCCGTGCGGCTCACTTCCTTTCTCAAGACAGGAAGGATCTTTGATATACAGTGGAAATTATACCACATTCCAGCAAAAAAATCCATATCATTCTAAAACGATTTACGAATTCCAATTTGGAAACCACGGGATATTCAAAAACCGGCTCTGCACAAGGCAGAGCCGGTTTTTGGGGCATCACATCGAATGCGTCATGCAAAATATCATTCCTCAAACAAGTATCCGAAATGATCGCAAATATAAGCACCGATAAAATTCGTTGCCTTTTGCGCACCACTATTATTCAGATGATTACCATTATCTCGAAAATCTGTTTGAAGAACAAGTCCATAGGTATCCCGCTGAAGATTCAGATCAACAAAGCGAAGATCGTACTTTTCCGCAACACTCTGGACTGCATAGTGCTTTGCGTAATCCCAAGAATGGGGGCTCGGGAGTTCCACCAACAGCACTTCGATTTGATTTCGACGGCAGGTCTGAATAAAATCATCGATTTCCTTTGCATTGTGCTGCGAGATCACTGCAGGCTGCACCTCCGGATCTCCCATATAGTCCTCCGGAAAATCGGTTTTATATACAAGATCCGAGCTGATGAAACCCTTATTGACATCGACATTGCTTTTTCTGCTTGGTCGCTGCGTAAAATCTCTCAGCTTGATCTCCTTCCATCTGGAATGGTAAATAAATGTTGGTGCAAAGAGGTTAAAGTCACTTACATATTGACTTCGTTCTTCGAAAAAACAATCCGTTTCCAATATGATCAGCTTGGGGGTCTGACACTGCAATGTCTTTTCAAGCAAATCATTGATGTTCTTCATATTCTGGAGCATTCTGCCGGAGGCATAGGCGCTGTATCCATATGTATTCTTCAGAACTTCCGGGGAAAAGCCGGAGTACACATCAGAATTCCCGTAGACCATGATATCCAGCGAATTCTTTGGCTCTGCCAAAAAGCCCATGCCATTGTAATACAGTGAACCGCCGGAGTCATTGATATCCTTAGGCGTAACGATCATCCCCAGATAAAAGAACACGCCAAAACTCATTGCAATGCAAAGCAGTGCCGTGAGCCATTTCTTACATTTTGCATTCATATCAAAATCCTCCGTATATTGGATCGGGTGCAATATAATCCAACCCATATGCACCGAATATCATAATCACGCAAAACAGAAAGAAACAGACAAGATATTTCTGATAGGGTGCCAGCTCCCGGTATTTCTCCACCAGATCGATCTGCCGCAGTCTGAGCGCAGCACAGGTGACCATGGTCAAAACAGACAAGATCAGCACCGCAAAATCCGGAAACTCGATCACACTGAAAAGCGCAAAATGCTCCCCTGTGTGAAACAGCGAACCCATCATCTGCGCAAAAACAGACATATTTTCTGCACGGAACATGATCATGCCGATCAGAACAAAGATCCACGTCTTAAGGATCCTGAGTCCTCTCAAAACTCGGTTCTGCTGATCGATCTTCGCTTTCTGAAGGAGTTTTTCTGCTCTGGGCGAGAGCATGTTAAATGCCATGATCAGCACAAAGTAGTAAAGACCGTAGCAAATATATTTTACACTTGCCCCATGCCACAAGCCCGTCAAGAACCACACTGCCAGCAGTGACAATGTAAGGGATACAGCATTTCCCAGATCGAAACTCATCTTTTTGGTGAGCTTTCTCAGCCACTGGGAAGTGGATACGGGATAAAACACATAATCTCTGAAAAATGCACCCAGAGAAATGTGCCACCTGCGCCAGAAGTCCGCAACATTTTCTGCAAGGAAAGGCATGTTGAAGTTTTCTGCCAGTTCGATCCCGAAAATTTTCGAGATACCTCGAGCAACATCGATATAACCGATGAATTCTGCGTACAGCTGCAATGTAAACGCAATGCCGCCTAACGCGATGGTCATTCCGCCATACTGCCCGCTGCCTGCAAAAACAGCATCGGATATGATCGCAGCCCGGTTTGCTACCATGAATATCTCAAACAAGCCCCACAGGATCCTTGCCGCGCCATCGTATACACTGTCGATGCTGATGCGTTTGCCGGCACTCATCTGCGGCTCAAGCTGATCATATCTGCCAAAGGGGCCTTCATGCAGCTGCGGAAAAAAGGCAATAAACAGTGCAACTTTAAGTACATTCCGCTCTGCCTGATACTTTCCGCGGAACACATCGATCACATAGCTCAGTGCCTGAAGGGTATAGTAAGAAAGTCCAAAAGGAACCGCGACCTTCAAAATGAACGGTGTCCGCTCGATCCCCAGCAGATTTACAAATCTGAATGCTGTTGTACTGAAGAAATTGAAGTATTTGAGGACAAGCAGAATGCCAAGGTTGATAAGCACATACAGCCAAACAACCGCTTTTTTTTGACGCTTGACTTTTGCACGGATCTGCTTTTTTACCGACTTTTCCAGGCCTGTCAGGTCGTTTTTCTTCACAATGCCGTCCATGATCATGCCGGAAAGATAAGTTGTCAGGATCGTGATCACCATGAAGACAGCACCATAGCCGCTCATCCATACGATACATAGCGCGCTGATCCCCAGCAAAGCAAGGTATCTGCGCTTTTGCGGTATGATCGAATAGAATATTCCTGACAGCAATGTGAAGACGGTCAGAACTAATAATACTTTATACGGCACAGTTCTTATTCACCATCCAGTTCCTGAACAAGCGCCCAAATATTCTGAACGGAGTTAAAATTCTCA
>JARHYV010000260.1 GCA_029258495.1 Faecousia sp.
AGATCGCCATTTTCGGTGACTACGATGTGGACGGGATCACCGCAACCAGTCTGCTGACTGATTTTTTGCGCCGAAACGGTGCCAACTGCATCAGCTATATCCCCAGCCGCATGGAGGAGGGCTACGGGCTGAACACCATTGCCATCCGCCAGCTCCACGAGGACGGCGTCCGGCTGATCATCACCGTTGACTGCGGTATCACCGCCATAGACGAAGCCCTTCTGTGCCGGGAGCTCGGCATCGATCTGGTCATCACCGACCATCACGAGTGCAAGGATGAGCTGCCTCAGGCTGTCGCCGTGGTGGATCCCCACCGTCCCGACGACCGCTATCCCCACAAGACCCTGTCCGGTGTCGGCGTTGCTTTCAAGCTTGCCGCCGCCCTGTCCGGTGATCAGGATGCGGTATTGAACGACTATGCAGACATGGTATGCATGGGTACAGTCACCGATGTCATGCTGCTCCATGGGGAAAACCGCCGGCTCGTATCCCGCGGACTCGAGTCGCTCCGGCACACCAAGCGTCCGGGGCTTGCCGCTCTGATCAGAGAAAGCGGCTGCTCCTGCGACACGCTGTGCGCCTCCACCATCGGCTACAATCTGGCCCCCAGGATCAATGCCGCCGGCAGAATGGGACAGATCGACCTTGCGCTGAACCTGTTTCTTACGGATGACGAGGAGCTTGCTGCGGAGCTTGCAAAAAAATTATGTGAACTAAACCGCCAGCGGCAGGATGTGGAGTCTGAGATCTACGGACAGGCAGTGTCCATGCTCTCCGGCGAGAGCTCTCCTGAGGCTATCGTCCTTGCGGACGACCGCTGGCATCAGGGTGTCGTGGGCATCGTTGCATCCCGCATCGCCGAGGAATTCTGCTGCCCCACCTTTTTGATCTGTCTGGACGGCGAGCACGGAAAGGCAAGCTCCCGGAGCTATGCAGGCTTTAATCTCTTTGCCTCCCTCACCACGCTGTCCGACCTCTTGGAAAGCTACGGCGGTCACGAGCTTGCCGCCGGATTTACCATTGCCCGCAAGAATATTCCCCAGTTCCGCGAGAATATGTGTGCCCTTGCCGCCAGTTTCTACGACTCCGCCACACCCAGAACCGAACTGGATGTGGACTGCGTGATCCCACCGGAGCTGCTCACCGTCCACAATGTGGATGCGCTCACCGTTCTGGAGCCCTGCGGCAACGGCTGTCCCAAGCCTGTATTCGTTATGGAGCACCTGTGTGTAGATCGCATCTCCATGGTCGGCGGCGGCAAGCACATGCGGCTGCGGCTGCGCAGCGAGCACGGTTGCATCAATGCCATTTACTTCTCTGCAACTCCCCAGACAGCCTCCATCGAGCAGGGGGATCTGGTGGATGTGGCATTCAACGCCCAGATCAACGACTACCGGGGTGAGCGCACCGTGCAGATGAATGTTCTGGACATCCGTCCCTCCTGCTGTGCAGAATGCTCCCCCGAGCTGTATGAATATCCCACACTCCATGCCGGTCTTGCCATTACGGATCCATCTCCGCTGCTGCCTGACCGAAATACGCTGGGTATTGTCTGGCGGTTTCTCGCCGGATGCGGCACAACCTTTCAGGAAACACCCATGTGCCTGTGCCGGAAGATCGTCCGCCGCTCCGGGAAACCGCTGTGTCTTGGAAAACTGCTGGCCTGTCTGGACATTTTTTCCGATGTGGGTCTGCTGACCATGCATCGCCAGCACAAATATATCACCATCGAATTGCATAACCGCGACTCCAAAGCGGATCTGAACCAAAGTAAAACCATGCAGAACCTTCTGCATAGCAAAGAGAGCTGATAATTTATGGAATCTTACGAAGAACACTATGACAGCATGGTAAATGCCATCAATAAATATATGCCCGGAACGGATCTGGGCATCATCAACAAAGCCGTTCAGTACGCAAACGAAAAGCACAAGTTCCAAAAACGCAAGGACGGCTCTCCCTACATCATCCATCCGCTGGCTGTTGCAGAGATCGTGGCAGAGCTGGGGCTTGACACCGATGCCATTCTCAGTGCGCTGCTCCACGACTGCATTGAGGACACCGATGCATCCCACGACGAGATTGCCAAGCTCTTCAACCCCACCGTTGCAGAACTGGTAGAGGGTGTCACCAAGCTGACCCGTGTAGAATTTACCACCCACGAGCAGCAGCAGATGGAAAACCTGAGAAAGATGTTCATGGCCATGTCCAAGGACATCCGGGTGGTTCTGATCAAAATCGCCGACCGTCTGCACAATATGCGCACCATGCAGTACCAGACGCCGGAAAAGCAGATCTCCAAATGCCGGGAAACCATGGACATCTATGCACCTCTTGCTCACCGCCTTGGTATGCAGAAGATGAAGTGGGAGCTGGAAGATATCGCCCTGAGATATCTGGATCCGGACGGATACAACGAGCTGATGACTTATCTGAATGCCCACAAGGAGCAGGATGAGGCATTCATGCGCACCATCCAGAATACCATCCAGTCCAGACTCTCCGCCATGGGCATCCGCAATACCACCTACGGGCGGATCAAGCATGTTTATTCCATCTACCGGAAGATGAAGGCGCAAAACAAAACTCTGGAAGAAATGTATGACTTGTACGCATTCCGCGTCATCGTGGACACCATCCCCGACTGCTACAATGTCCTGGGACATGTGCACGATCTGTTCAATCTGGTGCCCGGACGGTTCAAGGACTACATCTCCACCCCCAAGCCCAACATGTACCAATCCCTGCATACCACCGTGATCGGCACTCAGGGTGTTCCCTTCGAAGTGCAGATCCGCACATGGGAGATGCATGAAACCGCCGAATACGGTATCGCCGCTCACTGGAAGTACAAGCAGGGCGGCACCGGCGCCGGTGAAGAAAAGAACTTTGAATGGGTGCGCCGTTTGCTGGAAAGCCAGCAGGACACCGACGCTGAGGATTATGTCAACTCTCTGAAGGTGGATATGTTCGACGACGAGGTATTCGTCTTCACGCCCAAGGGCAAGATCGTGAGTCTGCCTGCCGGCTCCACCCCCATCGACTTTGCCTATGCCATCCACTCCGGAGTCGGCAATGCGATGGTCGGCGCAAAGGTCAACAACCGCATCGTCAACATTGACTCCAAGCTGAAAAACGGCGATATCATCGAGGTTCTGACCTCAAAATCCGCCCGTGGCCCCAGCCGTGACTGGCTGAACATCTGCCAGTCCAATCAGGCACGCACCAAAATCAAGCAGTGGTTCAAAAAAGAACGGCGGGAAGAGAACATCATCCACGGCCGCTCCAGCTTTGAGGCGGAGATGAAACGGATGAATGTCCCCATGAGCTCCCTGAATGATCCGGAGCTTGCCCCCATGCTGCTGAAAAAGCTGTCCTTTGAGGATTGGAACGATATGTATGCCGCCATCGGCTACGGCGGTCTGACCGCAGCCAAGGCAGTCGGCAGGATCCGTGATGATATCAATCGCTCCACCAAGGTGCAAAATGCCGACAAACCGCTTGTACCTCCGCTGAAATTGGCATCAGACGCAGATCCTGCCAAGCGCAACCGCCATGCGGTCAACGGCGTGATCGTGGAGGATATCGACTCGTGCATGATCAAATTCTCAAAATGCTGCGCCCCTGTCCCCGGAGATGCCATCGTCGGCTTTATCACTAAGGGCTACGGCGTTTCCATCCACCGCGCAGATTGCCCCAATGCCGCACATCGGAACGATCCCAAGGAATCGGCACGATGGGTGCGTGTTCGGTGGGCAAACGAAGAATGCCAGCCCTTTGAAACCACTCTGGAACTGGAGTGCATCACACGAGATGGGCTGCTGCTGGATCTTGCAAGCACCATGACCACGGCAAGAGTCCGTGTCAAGGAGCTTAACGGCAAAGACCTGCCCAATGGTCACAGTGTCTTCACTCTTCGTTTTGAGGTGAAGAATGTCGCTGAACTGGATGCCATCCGCAACAAGCTGCTGAGCATCCGGGATGTTCTCGGCACCCGTCGGGGACAGAACTAAATCTATACTATATATTTGGAGGTTTCATCATGCGAGCGATCTTAACCCGCGTGAAATCCGCCTCTGTCACCATCGATGGGCAGTGCGTCGGTCAAATCGGAAAAGGGTTTCTGATTTTACTGGGTGTCGGCCCCGAGGATACAGATAAGGAATGTCGAGCTCTGGCAGAAAAGGCACTGGGGCTTCGGATATTTGAAGACGAAAACGGCAAGATGAATTTGGGTCTGGAGCAGGTTGGCGGACAGGTTCTGGTCGTCAGCCAGTTCACCCTGTACGGTAACTGCCGCAAGGGACGCCGGCCCAGTTTCACCGGTGCCGCCGGCCC
>JARHYV010000269.1 GCA_029258495.1 Faecousia sp.
GTGCAGTTCACAATGAACTGCACCGCATTTTATATCCTCTTGAACGATGTCTGAAACAGCTTCAGGCAGCCCACATGCATGCAGCTGCATAATAACATCAGACTTTCAGCTGCGATTGTACAGTGATCTGCCGCTGTTTCTTCTGTGTAGGTACAAATTCAAATATCACAGAATTCTGCCATCGCTCCTCGTTTCCTTCGTCAAGGGCAACGATCGTGCCTCCCATTTTCTCCTAAAAGGCTATGGCATTTCGATTATCAGGCTGACAATGACAGCGAAATCTCTTGATCCCCTGCCCCAGACAATACCTGCCCAAAAATTCAAATGTCTGTCTTCCAATACCATGTTTCTGCACCTTGGGCAGTAAATACAGCGATTGCAGCAGACCCGGTTCGCCGTGACGCAGGATCAGATACCCTACCTTTTCTCCCTTAACTGAAATAAACCAATTCCGATATGACGGATTCCGAAGACGCAGGAGGTCTTTTTCTCGATGCCACACAAAATCGAACCGGTCGATCATCTCATCTGGATAAATCCCACGGTAAGTGGATGCCCAAGCCTTCTGCCGAAGGCTGCCGAGTTCGGATACTTCCGATTCCTGAACCGGAACAAATTCGGCTTTCATAAAAATCTTGCCTTTCTTTCAGATAATAATTACTCTTTTGCCATGACCATATACTCGCCCAGATTTTCTGTCAGAATATCCGTTTTACGAAAACCCAATTTCTGATACAGAGCAATCGCACCGGCATTATTTATCTCCACATCCAATGCAAGCTTGCCGCTTTGATGGAACGCACTCAGCACGGTTTTCAGCAGTTTCTCTCCAATTCCCTGTCTTCTGTTTTCATGTCTGACAATAATGTCTACAATGTACAGACAACCGCCAAAATACTTTTTGCTGTTTGGATTGACGACTACATATCCAAGTACGGTGTCCCCATCCAGACAGACTACCGTATAAAGATTTTCAATGCAGTCTTCCAACATTTCTTCCGTAAACGGATCTTCATCTGTTTCTGCAGCAATCTCTACAATCTGCCTAAACTGGGTTTGCGTAATAGAGTGCATCGTAATTTTTCGATATTGAAACATTTCTACCTCTTAAAATTTTTTCTAAAATTCGCTTTCATTCACCTGTCTGACTTCGGGAGGATCAGCACACCGGCACAGTCAGAACAGGGTTCAAAGATCAGATTGGAAAATACGGCTTTCAGCTCATCATATACAAAGTAGATTTCATCGTTATCCCATCCATCTCCCGCCTGCTTTCGGCAGGCATTCAACTCTTCCCTTGTCTGGAATGCAACATCTCCGATATAAATCGTCCCGCCATCGTTCAGCAGCGGAAGCAATTCTTTCAGAAATGCCGATTTGTCCTCATCAGAAAGATGGTGCAGAGAATAGGTTGCAATGATTGCGTCGTATCGCTGCCCTTTTAATGCATCCACAACTCCTGTACTGAAATCTCCCTGATAGAGATGTGCCTGGGGCATTTTCGCTTGGGCCAGATCAATCATTCTTTGAGAAAAATCCTGTCCATAAATGACACATCCCCGGTCATACAGCTTGGTAGTAAGGGTGCCTGTCCCGAAGCCAATGTCCAGGACTGTCTTTCCGTTCCCGGATAAAACCCCATTATAAATACGATTCAAAACCTTCCGATACCCAGCAAAGGGATAGGTTCCACTTTCGTCTGAAAGGCCGACGCTCTTGTCATATCCGTCTGCCCATAGATTAAATCCCGTAGCATTCAGCATCAAAATCCTCCAAAATCTCTATAAACACCATAATCTTATATTTTACGCACAAATGTCAGGCTGTCATATTTTCTCCCACGGACTTCGCATTCGTCGATCACCCTGTCACATTCCTGAAAGCCAAGCTTTTCAGCCACGTGGATCATGCGGGTATTTCCAGACCATGTCTGTGTGTAGATTTCTTTGCATCCGTGATCTGCATAATACCGAATGAACGCACGAAGGGCATTGGTTCCCGCATGCTGACCCCATATCGTGGATTCACCGATGACAATACCAATCGTCCGATGCGCCTTTTGTCCGTCTTGCGCCTGTTTTGCACTGATCCACTCGTAGTTTTCGTCGGTCAGATAGGAACTGACCCATCCAATGTGCCGGCCCGCAGATTCGATCTCGAACTTCCATCGAACCGCATCTTCAGGCATGTTCCCCAGAGATTCATAGTACGCCGTCCATTTTTCTCGCTCAGCATCCGCATCTGATTTTTCCGTTTCCCAAGGAGCATCCCAATCCATCCATTCCGTTTCCGTGGTAAACCAGCGCACATAGTCGGCAATGTCGGATTCTTTCATATCCCGAAGGACGATATTTTCAAATGGAATTTCCATCCTCTTTTTCTCCTTTGATTGGTGTTCCAATCCGCTTTTCCTTCCGCCATTGAGGTACTTCTCCATCGTCGCCCCAGTATTCATCGATGGATGCAATCTTGTCCTCTATCAGGCGAATAAAGGATGTACAGTGACAAGAAATTTCCCCGTCAAGACTCTGAACATGAGTCGCAGCAACGATCAACTCCCCAGACTCCACCACCTGCTCAATCTGACCTGTCCATTCACCGGGATATTCACAGTTTGCTCGGATGTATTCTTCTACGGTAAAATGCTCATTGGTATTGTGCCAGTTTACATAAGCATCCGACCAAAAGAAGGTTCGGATCAAATCGGCATCCTGCCGTAAGACCGCTGAAACAAAAGCATCGATATCCACACGCATTCCTCCCTGTTTCCCCTTTGATTTCACTGAATTACGTCTATCATAGCATCGTGCATCAGGCGCGTCAAGTCATACCGTAAGAGGACCCATTCATGACAAAAAAGAGGCTGTTCTTGACCGAACAGCCTCTTTTGATTGGTTATTACTTACCTTCGCCAGCCATTTCCTTCAGCGCATCACGACGGCTGAAGTTTGCACGGCCCTTCTCGTCAAAGCCCATGAACTTGACCCAAGTCATATCACCCAGGTTCAGAACATCCTCGACCTTTTCAACACGGCGGTTCTCCAGCTTAGAGATGTGAACCATGCCGTCATGACCGGGAGCGATTTCAACGAAAGCACCGATAGGCAGGATGCGGACGACTTTACCGTAGTACAGCTTGCCAACCTCGGGGACAAAGCAGATATCATCAACCATCTTCTTTGCAGCATAAGCCGCAGCAGAGTCAACAGCGGAAATGAAGACGGAACCGTCATCATCGATATCCACCTTAGCGCCGGTTTCTGCACAGATCTTCTGGATGGTCTTGCCGCCGGAGCCGATGACCTCACGGATCTTGTCCACAGGGATCTTCAGAGAGAGCATCTTCGGTGCAAACTCAGAAACCTCTGCACGGGGCTCAGCAATGCAGGGCAGCATTACTTCGTTCAGGATCTCCAGACGAGCCTTGCGGCAGCGCTCCAGAGCATCGGCAATGATCTCCATGGTCAAGCCCTTGTTCTTCAGATCCATCTGGATCGCGGTAACACCTTCAGTGGTACCGGCAACCTTGAAGTCCATTTCGCCGTGGAAGTCCTCAACGCCCTGAATATCGGTGAAGGTTCTCCACTCGCCGGTTTCCTGATCGGAGATCAGACCGCAGGAGATACCTGCAACCGGACGCTTGATGGGAACACCGGCATCCATCAGAGCCAGAGTAGAGCCGCAGATGGAACCCTGAGAGGTAGAACCGTTGGAGGACAGCACTTCGCTGACCACGCGGATCGCATAGGGGAACTCCTCCACAGAGGGGATCACAGGCAGCAGAGCCTTTTCAGCCAGAGCGCCGTGGCCGATCTCACGACGGGAGGTGGAGCGTGCTGCACGAGCCTCACCGGTGGAGAAAGAGGGGAAATTATAGTGGTGGATATAGCGCTTGCTCTCCTCAGGATAAATGGTATCCAGCTTCTGAGCAGCGGACAATGTGTTCAGTGTGCAGATGGACAGAACCTGAGTCTGACCACGGGAGAACAGACCGGAACCATGGACTCTGGGCAGCAGACCAACCTCGGCATCCAGAGGACGGATCTCATCCATACCGCGGCCGTCTACACGCTTACCCTGCAGCAGCCACTTCTTGACGACCTTCTTCTGCATCTTGTACAGACAGACCTCGATATGTGTTTCGAAGTCCTCGTACTTCTCGCCGAACTTCTCAGCAAAGTCCAGACGCGCAGCAGTCAGACGCTCCTCACGGACATTCTTGTCATCGGTGTCCAGAGCATGCTCGATCTGGCCCAGACCGTACTCCATCAGATCATCCAGCAGCTCGTGGTTGACAGCAGCCTTCTCAAAGGTGAACTTGGGCTTGCCAATCTCTGCAACGATGCCGTTGATGAACTTGACGATCTCCATGTTGGTTTCGTGAGCCACACGAATGCACTCGTAGACGATGTTCTCGGGAGCCTCGTTTGCCTCCGTTTCGATCATAACGACCTTCTCAAAGGTGGATGCGATGCAAACAAAGCACTCGCAGGCCTCACGCTGTTCAGCAGAGGGGTTCACCACATATTCGCCGCCCACATATGCAACATTGGTGGTTGCAACAGGGCCGTTCCAAGGCACATCAGAGGATGCGATGGCAATGGATGCGCCCAGAGATGCCACGACTTCAACAGGGTTTTCATAGTCATTTGCCAGCACTGTGCAGGTTACGACGGTGTCGTTACGCAGTTCCTCATCAAACAGAGGACGCATGGGACGGTCGATGATCCGGCTGTTCAGGATGCCGCGCTCAGAGGGCTTGCCCTCACGACGGTTGAAGGAGCCGGGAATGCGGCCGACTGCATACATTCTTTCCTCGAACTCAATGGTCAGGGGGAAGTAGTCGATACCGGCCTTGGGAATGGGGTTGCAGGTGCAGGTCACCAGAACGACGGTATCGCCGTAGCGGCAGATGCACTCTGCATTGGCAAGCTCAGCAACCTTACCGGTTTCCACGGTAAAAGGACGGCCGCCGATTTCCATCTCATACACACGATGATTGGGATAATTCTTACGAGTAATCATTGGTTTACCTCCTAGTAAAATGAAATTGTTTCCGGGAGGTTTAGCACTTGAAACGACTGCCGAAATCTCAGCAACCCTTTCAACTGCTAAAGGAGCTCCCGATATTGTGGTCAAAATAGATGCGCGAAAAGGGCGACGAGATCCGCCGCCCTTCTGAAAGATCTTACTTACGGATACCCAGCTTAGCGATGATCGCACGGTAACGATTGATGTCCTTGCGTGCCAAGTAGTCCAGCAGGTTGCGGCGCTTACCAACCATCATCAGCAGGCCACGACGAGAGTGGTTGTCGTGCTTATGCACACGCAGATGATCGGTCAGCTCGTTGATACGAGCGGTCAGGATCGCGATCTGAACCTCGGGAGAACCGGTATCGCCCTCATGAGTAGCGTTGTCCAGGATAACCTGAGTCTTTTTTTCCTTCAGAATCATTGTGATTTCCACCTTTCAAAATATTACCCGGAAGCTAAGTAGGGGTCAGTGGAATACCGAAACGGTCTTTTCCCACAACTGAGCAACGGGCGTCAAAACGCCGGATGAAACCAGCTTGAATATGATATCACGCTTTTTCATAAAAGTAAAGGGAAACTTTCAAATTACATCCCTGATTTTGCTGTTTTCCCAATTCAAATCGGAAAAATATGCCCTTGCCTTCTTCTCATCCCGGTAGATCGCTGCTTTCAGCTCTTCCAGTGAAGAAAACCGCT
>JARHYV010000254.1 GCA_029258495.1 Faecousia sp.
AGGATCCTCTGCTGCATATTATCTGGGACAAGCAGCAGATCCATCTCCAGCTTATGGGTAAGGTGCAGCTGGAGATCCTGCAAAGTATCATCAAGGAACGCTTTGATCTGGATGTGACCTTCGACTCTGGTTATATTTCCTACAAAGAAACCATCCGCAGCACCGTAGAGGGTGTTGGCCATTTTGAACCCCTGCGCCACTATGCAGAGGTACATCTGCTTATTGAACCCAATACACCGGGACATGGGATCATGATCGACAGCAAATGTCCCACGGATGTGCTTGATGCCGGCTATCAGAGCCTGATCCTGAGTCATATTGCCGAGAAACAGCATCTGGGCGTACTTACCGGCTCCCCCATCACGGATATCAAGATCACCTTGATGTCCGGCAGAGCCCACCCCAAGCATACGGAAGGCGGTGATTTCCGGCAGGCTACCTACCGAGCCATCCGTCAGGGACTGATGCAGGCTCAGAGTGTTCTCTTGGAACCATGGTATGAATTTGTTCTCACCGTTCCCAGAGAACAGATCGGTCGAGCGATCACCGATATCCGCACAAAATCAGGAGAATTTGATCCGCCTGCGCAAAATGGCAGTGCATCCATTCTCCGTGGTATCGTTCCCGTTGCAGAAGTGGGGGATTATGCAGCAGATGTTGCGGCATATACCCATGGCACCGGTGTATTTCAAACACGGCTTTTGGGCTATCGTCCCTGTCACAATGCAGAGCAGATCATCACAGCCTCAGGTTATCAGCCGGAGGCTGATCTGGAAAATACGCCGGACTCTGTTTTTTGCGCGCATGGGGCAGGTTTCCATGTAAAATGGAGCGATGTTCCGGAATACATGCATCTGTCAAGTATTTTGGAAAAGCCTGCACAGCCCCAAATCGTCACAAGGAACCTCCGAATTGACGACAAAGAGCTTGAACGCATTATGGAGCGAGAATTCGGCCCGGCACGCAGGCGGCAGTATACACCCCCTGCCAACCGTCCGGCCAAGGAGGAAATCACCATTGCTCCCCCCAAGGAAACCATGCTGATTGTCGACGGCTATAATGTACTGTTCGCAAATCCGGAATTGGAGGAGCTTGCAAAGATCGATCTAGGGTCTGCTCGTCAGCGGCTGATCGAATATCTGGATAACTATTCCAGTTTCCGGCACTGTCAGGTCGTCCTTGTGTTCGACGGCTACCGTGCCAAGGGCAATCCCGGCGAAAAACAGATACACAATCAGCTGCAGATTGCCTATACCAAGGAAGGTCAGACCGCCGATGCCTATATCGAGTCCATCGCCGTCCGGATCGGCAGCAATTACAATGTCCGGGTAGTCACCTCCGACTCGCTGGTGCAGCTGTCCAGCTTTCGCTCCGGACTTCTGCGCATGTCGGCTCGGGAGCTGTGGGAGGATCTGGCCCACACCGAGGATCAGCTGAGAGAACTTCTCAGAGATTTTCACGATAAAGAAAACCGTAACTTTCATAAGAGGTGAGGATATGATATCATTCAAGAAAAAACTGGATACCATTCTGGAAAAAGGACTGCTTGTTCTGGAAAGCCTGATCGCACTCATTTCGATCTTTGTCTTGGTGGGCTTATTGGTGATCTATCTGATACGCATCTGCAACACTCCGGGTTACTTTTTACAGGAAGATGCCGTTCATCAGTTTCTGCAGGAGCTCCTGTCCATCGTCATCGGTTTGGAATTTGTAAAGCTGCTGATGCACATGACCCCCGCAAACATTCTGGAAGTCCTGATCATGGCGATCGCACGCCATATCGTGGTCGGTCACTCCGACTCACTGGATACCCTTTTGAGCATCCTATGCATCATCGCCCTGTTCGCCGCCAAGCGATATCTGATCCCCAGAGCCGAATTCCACATGGAACTGGAAGACGAACTTCCCTATGAGCGGTCATACAGGCACAGATCCAACCGGCATAAGAATTCCGGCAAATCCAATGATGCATCAGATAAAGAATAAAAAAATCCTCCGGATCACCGGAGGATTTTTTTATGTTTTCTTTATAAATTTATGCTTACATCTGGGATTGGGACAGGTAATGGAGATCCGTCCCTTGCCTCGGGGGACGCGAACCTTCTGATGACATTGTGGGCAAGTAAAATACCGATTTTTACGATCCTTGATACAATCGATCATCAATAAAAATCGGCGGTTCTCCTGATAACGCTTATATGTGTTGCGAGAAAAACAGCGAACCATTGCCCAGATCAGCAATGCATAAGAGCCCAGTGTCAGGATCAAATCCCATATGATGCTGTTGACAAACAGGCAAATAATACACAGCACCAGACCTACCGTGAGCAGGGTCATGTTCAGCCGATCATGTCCGTATCTGCCATACATGAAACGCTGCATTCCACTGGTAAAATTCGCACCGATCTGTCGGAACCAGCCAGAGAAATTTTTCATCGAAATCACCTTAAGTTTTGAATTGATATGCCTATTATATTGCAAATTGCAGGGATTTCAACTGTCTGCCGCCAATGTTTACGGATTGTTTGCATTCTGGTCATCTCTTGCAGAGAAAAAGCGCCCCTTGATGGGCGCTTTGACCGAATTATCCTCAGTACTCTCGGACAACTGCCTTGACCAGTCCGACAAGCTCCGCCTCTGAGCCGTCGATAGGCTCGTAGGCGGGATTTTCGGGCATGAGCCAGATCTGCCCATTCCGCCTGCGCAGCCGCTTTACGGTCGCCTCATCGCCGATCCTGGCAACCACGATCTGGCCATCTTCAGCGGTAGACTGCGGCCGTACAACGACCTTATCACCGGAAAGGATCCCTGCATTGATCATGCTGTCCCCCCGAACACGGAGCGCAAAACAATTCGGATCCCCATCCCAAGCCATCATACCCTCTTGATTTTCCACTGCAAGTATCGGAAAACCCGCTGTAACCACACCAATCACCGGGATCTGCCCCGGTCGTGTCCCTGTCGCGATAGCTCGTTTCTTTCCCTTGGCATCACCGCCATGGAGCAGTCCCTTTTCCTGAAGTGCACGCAAGTGATAGCTAACGGATGCCGTAGAGCGCAGACCGACTCCTGCTCCGATTTCACGCACGGATGGCGCATAACCATTTTCCTGAATAAAACGGTTCACAAATTCCAAAATAAGATCAGATTTGTCCGATGTTCGCGGCATCTCTGTCCCTCCTAGCCTTTTTCTAGAAGAATAGCACAAATATGCCCAAATTGCAAACATTTGTTTTTCACTTTACTGGCGGTTTATCCCCTTGACCCAGATATCCCCTTGTGCTATGATTTCTCCATGTTAGATGACCCCTATTATATGAAAAAATGGAGTTTTATAGCTATGGTAAGAGAAGATTACATCTTTCCCAAAAAGAAGTGCTTTACCTATGTGGTAATCATCGGA
>JARHYV010000155.1 GCA_029258495.1 Faecousia sp.
TCACCGCTGAGTAATTTGGATATGATATGCGCGATCATGAGGAAGGGAATCATCTGGCACAGTGCACCGATGATCGCCAGAATGATGCTCAGGATATAGAATTTGCGTTTTTGTCCTGCAAATTCCATGATCCAGGTAAAGGCTCCTTTTTCTTTTTTCATTGAATGACCTCCTTGCTTTGACATAGTTTTTGGTACGATACGGAAGGGTACGAGATGGAACGGATCAGATTTTCCGGAACAGGGGAGAAATGCATGTTGAAGATATAATTGGCTATTGAGAAAATAATCGGGGGATGGTTAGTTTGGACTAACTATAATTCAAAGAATTGAGGGGTCTTAAAACCCCAAAACTCTTTCCCAGCCTGCCTCGTAGAAATCGACAAGCTGTCTGATGTATTCGGACGTATTTTCCTTGGGGATCTCGTGAACGACCATTTCAAAATAGGCGCAGAACATGCCGCTGGTGAGCATGTGCTCCAGTTGGGGGTGGATCGTGTTCATGGGGATCCCGTTCAGATCCATGGTTTCTGAAAAATCCCGGGTGGCATCGCTGTTCATCTGGGTCATGTCGTGGATGAGGTTTTCGTACACGGTTCCCTCGGAGCAGCACAAGATCAGCTTGAATGCGTAAAAATGCCCATAAATGTAGTCTGTCATCTGGGTCATACATTCGATGGTGTATTCGGTCATGCATGTCCGCTGTTCATTGGGAGCCTTGTTGTGAAAATTCTCCAGTACTACCCGGTACATATGAAGGATATGCTCATAATGTTCGCATACAAGAGAATCGAACAATTCATCCTTGCTTTTGAAGTAACCGTAGAATGCACCGGTGGTGACACCGGCTTTCTTGACGATATTCCGCAGAGAAGCCCCCTGAAAGCCCTTCTGGAGAAACTCTTGATACGCAGCTGATCGTATGTTGTCTAAGGTGGAACGGTCTGTTTCTCCCATTTGCAGCCCTCCTAAAAAATATAACGCTGTTATGTAACAGCGTTATAATACCAGATCCGGATTTGTTTGTCAAGTATTTTCGTTGGAGATCACATCATTTGGATGAACGGCATCGGGAGATACGCTTTTCAGCAGCAGAGTTACAGGTGCATCTACTGCAGCCGATCTTCGTGTCTGAACGACCTCGATCCCATCGACTTTGGTGTGCAATGTGTTTCCGTTACGGTCGCGGATCACAATGGGTTCATGTACGATCAAACGCCCATCCAGTTTGCCGAGAACCTTGCAGCCGTGTTTTTTCAGAGGAATTACCTCTTCAATGCGCATCTCCCCTTTGACAAATTTGTCTTTTCCGAAGAATTCCATGAAAAAGGCAACAAATGCCACACACGACATGATACCGAGTCCCCATGTGAGCATACAGCGTACGCTCCACTGGCGTTCCAGAGGATGCAGGAGAAAAGCGCCTGCCAGACATACAAGGCCGATGGCAAGCCATTTGAGTTTGTGTTTCATAAGAACCTCCCAAGTCATTTCTGCATGAAGATTTCTATATATAGTATAGCACACTGCGGCACAGGTTGCAACGAACAGAGCTGCTTACACCTTTGCGCAAGCAGCTCTGGGGAATGTGGTGTATAACGGGCGACCCGTGAATACACGAGATGATCAAAGCTGCTCCAGTGCGTCCTTGATCGAGCCAATCATATACAGAGAGCCGAAACAGAGGACAACACCGTCTGTACCGGCAGCTTTCAGCGCGGATGCAACACCGTCCTCGATTTTGTCATAAGCAGCCGCAGGAATGCCGGAGGTATCGGACAGGTACTGTGCCAGTTGGGCAGCCTCCAGTTTCCGGGGGTTGGGAGGTGTGACGCAGATAAACTGTTTTACATAGGGCATGACAGGCTGATACATGTCGGCATAATCCTTATCTGCCAGCACACCGGTGAGAACCACAAGCTCCTTGCCTGGCAGATAATCCCGGATATTCTGCACCAGAGCCTCGATACACTGGGGGTTGTGACCGCCGTCAATGATAAACAGTGGGTCACGGCGCATGATATCAAATCGTCCCGGCCAGCGGACATCCCGAAGACCATCACGGATATTTTGTTCGGTGATGTTCCAGCCCAATTCCATCAGGGTGTCTGCGACTGCGAGCACAACGGCTGCATTATGCAGCTGATGATTTCCAAGAAGGGGCAGGAACAGATCCTTTCGGCAGCCGCAATGGAAGGTCTGACCTTCAAGACTGTGGGATACGGACTGGAGTGAGTCAAAATCCGCTTTTTTCAGCTGAACATGCCGTTGATCGCAGATGCGCTCGAAGACGGCCTCTACCCCAGGGGCACCCCGATAAACCACGGCATGACCGCCCTCTTTGAAGATGCCTGCCTTTGTTTCTGCGATCTCCTCCAAGGTGTTGCCCAGTACATCGGTATGATCAAGACCGATGTTGGTAATGACGGCGACCTCCGGGACTTCGATCACATTGGTGGAGTCCAGTGCGCCGCCCATTCCCACTTCCAGCACCACGATATCGCAGTTTCTCCGCTTGAAAAACTCAAAGGCGATGCAGCACACCAGTTCAAATTCCGTGGGACTTTCAGCCATGGACTCAGCCAGAGGCTTTACATATTCCGTGATCTCCGACAGCTCTTCATCGGTGATCTCGACACCGTCCACCTGCATCCGCTCGTGGAAACGGTAGATGTAGGGAGAGGTATACAGACCGGTTCGATAGCCGGCCTTGCGCAGGATCGAGGCAGTCATGGCAGCGGTGCTGCCCTTACCGTTTGTGCCGGCGATGTGGACGAATTTGGTCTGTTTTTCCGGATTGCCCATCAGACGCAGCAGCTCTTGGGTGCGTCCGAGACCCGGTATCGTGCCTTTCCAGCAGACGGAGTGGATATATGCGATGGCATCATTTGCGTTCATCATAGTTTCATACCTTCTTAATTTGTAGGATCCGACGATCCGTCGGTGAATGAAATCGGGGACTTATTGAGGCTGTGCTGAGGTCTTGGCAGCCGGAACCAGTTTGGTGCGGCGCAGAGCACTCAGGATCGGCATGGCAACCAGTCCGGTGGAGATGACCACCACCTGATTGGTGAAGATCCGAACACCCAAAACACCGAAAATCAATGCATAGGTGTAATATCCGTAAATCAGAGAGTCGATATAGTAAACGATGGTGTTGAGCAGGGATGTGACAAGTCCGGCAAACATGCAGCTGCCGAAGTAGAACAGCGGCTTGCGGGCATTGAAGATGTGCTCCAAGGACATATATTTTTTGAACATGACAGCAGACAGACCGATCAGCATCGGCTGAATGGCAGGGGGAAGGATCCACAGCAGCGTGGTTGGGGTGAAGCCGAATTTGAGCATCTGCTCAAGAAAAGCACCGCCAAAGCCCACCAGAAATGCGTCCCAGGGGCCAAACAGCATTGCGGCGATCACACCGGGCAGTGATGCAAAGGTGATCTTGATACCGCCGATGGTGATGCTGAACATGCTCAGCACCGAAAAAAACGCGATGAGAATGGCATCCAGAGCGATGCGCTTGATGGGAAACCTGTTTTTTTGCATAAAAAATGCCTCCTAAAAGTTTTGGAGGAGGTTGGGGTGGATATTCGACTGTACACATCAATATGAGCTGGCTGGCCAGACGGCATCACGATGGAAACCCTGTGTGATTGCGGATGCGGAATAACACCGCGGAAACAAGTTCCTTCGCCCGGCGGCAACCTCCCATCCGTCCGGTACTTAACGCGTTATCCCTACTCATGCGATGGTTGATGTGTGATTTGGAGCAGCAAGATCGCTGCGCCTCAACATCCCTTATTCTAGCGAAAATTTCCGAAATAGCAATAGGAAAATAGAAAAAAATGTAATATTTTGAAAAGTGCGTTCGAGGCAGAGGGAATGTTAGCGGTATCGGTAAAGAAGAGATCGAATTGGATAAAGCGGCCATAAAAATTGGCAGGTCACCAAGGGTAGGTGACCTGCCTGAATGGTCTTTAAGATACCGAATTAATCTTCGGAAACAATACCGTCGAACTTGCCGGAGATCAGAGGGATGTTTGCCTTTTCCTTCTTCATGACCTTCATGGCGGCGATGATGCCGACGATGAAGACAGCCAGATCAACCAGACCGGTTGCAATTCTGATGATGTCATGGATCATGGAGAAGATGACATTGCTGGGGAACAGACCCAGCAGGGTTCTAACGACATCCATTGCACTGGAGAACAGAGGTGCTGCAAAGGACAAGACAACAGCCTCTGCGCTCTGACCTGCCAAGGACTTATCCTGACACAGGAAGATGATGGCGCCCATGCACAGCAGGCTGATCAGAGTAGAGCCAAGTGCAGCGGCCAGAAAGGAGATTGCCAGCAAAAAATAAGTGTTGATTTTTTTGGTGTTCATAATAAATACTTCCTTCCTAAAATATCCTTCAAAGATCAATTCTCGCCCTTGATTTTCTTGAAGATGTCAATATCTCCGATGAGGGGCAGCTTAAAGACCGTGTTGTTGTAGGCACGAACCATACCGATCACGATCAAAACAGCTACGGCCAAAGAAAAGACGACAATAACGACATTAAGAATTTTTGAAATGCCGTAAGGCAGCAGATCAACGACCAAATTCAACAGTCTGATGCAGACAAGAGTGATCAGCGCAAGCAGACCCTGATTCATACAGCTGTGCGTGACCTCGCTCTTGTTAGCGTCACCGGTCAAAGCAGGAATGAAAAACAGAACCGGGCAGTATCCCAAACATGCCATCAGATTCTTTTCGGCGGCAGGCTGTGCAACAGTATTCTCGGTGGCAGTGGCCTGTGTGGTCGTATTTGCTGCAGCTGCAGGTTCTGTGACGGAGGATTCCGCAGTGGCGGGTTGTGCAACAGCATCCTGTTGCTGATTGAGTTCTTCGTTCATATAGATGTTCTCCTTTCTATTTTGACCTCAGCCGCAGGAAAGTTGCACACGACCAAGGACAACTACATGATAAAAGCATTTCTGCAAACAAGGAATCATCCGGATCCAGAGAAAACGGCAGATCAGACAGCCGCCGGTCATCCTTGCTGCAATGGGAAATCTGCATAGGATGGGGAATACTTAAATTCAATCAAAATCACCAAAATAAGTGATAGGAGATTGTGCGTTTTTTGTTTTTTGTATTATAGCATGGGGGATAGGCTTAATCAATAAGTATATATAAAATTTTGAATAATTTTTTAATATTTTGTGACATTCAGTCGAGTACAGGGGCTTGCTGCGGACATGAACAGCGAAAAATATAAGAATTCTTAATATTCTGGAATTTTATAACGCATATACGGTATAAATGCTATAATTGTGATAAAATCAATACACTAGGGAGGTATCTGAAATGGAACAACTGGAAAGAATCAAGTACTATGAAACGATCTTTGACGAGATCCAGACAAAGGTGATCGGACTGGAAACGGCACTGGATGAATTCGAAAAAGTCTTGGGGGAAATCCGAGAACTGGAGGAATACTACTTTGGCCCGGTCTGGCGGGAAGACCGTTGGACGGATGAGCAGGGGCTTTTGCCGAAGGATCTGAAACGAGGTATCCTGTCTGAGGATGGGATCTATGATCTGGTCACGGATTTGGCAGAACTTTCCGATCGTTTGAAGGAGGATGCCCGGAGGACAGACCCCAGAGGTTGAGTGTCCTGCTGTGCCGCAGCGTCGGAAAAGCGTTTTTTGGGCAACTGACTGCAACTGTCTGAATTTTGTACATGGATGTTTCATTATCTGTATGATGTTTTTTGCGCCTGCATTAGAATGTAGTCACACCGAACAAGGAGGTAAACACAAT
>JARHYV010000018.1 GCA_029258495.1 Faecousia sp.
AGGACTGATGCAGGGATGACTTTCTGATGACCGTGCCGATCAGGCGTAATTTCACCAGATACGGCACAGCTCCGTCTTCGGAGCTGTGCCGTTTTTTACTGGGAATTTTTCTGTTTGGAGCATAGGAGAAAAAATGCTTGCAGACAGGCTTTGAGATATCATAAAACAGTTGAAAAACAGCAATTTTTTGTTATAATGATGTTCATAGCAACCGTACCGAACGGTCGAGATGTTTTGAAATCATTTTTCTAAGAAAGTGGGAACCGAGATGAAAAAATTTTCCAACGCATCCAAGAAGATGCTGGGCACCGGACTTGCCCTGCTGCTTACGGTGAGCCTGCTGCCCGTACCTGCATGGGCTGAGGGCGAGGGTGTCGCCGTCAGCGCAGACAATTTTCCGGATGCCACCTTCAGACAGTATGTGTCCGATAAGATCGATCTGGATCATGACAACAGCCTGTCCCAGAGTGAACGGGATAATGTGACAGAGCTGCTTCTGAGCAAGCAAAATGTCGAGGATCTGACAGGTATTGAGCATTTTCCAAAGCTGCAATTCCTGTCCTGTGACAATGACACTGCTGCCGGCGGCAAAGGCTTGACCAAACTGGATATCAGCCACAATCCTGCTCTGGAGCAGTTGAATGTGAACTATAATCAGCTGACATCGTTGGATGCCAGCCATAATCCTGCTCTGGAGCAGTTGGAGGTGTCGCATAATCAGCTGACATCGTTGGATGTCAAACACAATCCTGCTCTGGAGCAGTTGAATGTGGGGCATAATCAGCTGACATCGTTGGATGTCAGCCAAAATCCTGCTCTGGAGTACTTGCAGGTGTGGGAAAATAAGCTGACATCGTTGGATGTCAGCCACAATCCGGCTCTGTGGGCCTTGAATGTGAGGCAAAATCGGCTGACATCGTTGGATGTCACCAGCAATCTCGTCTTGAAGTGGTTGAATGTGCACGGCAATCAGCTGACAGAGTTGAATGTCAGCATCCATCCCGCACTGCATGCGTTGTTTGCCGATGGAAATCAGCTGACATCGTTGGATGTCAGCCATAATCCGGCTCTGGAGCAGTTGGGTGTGGCGGATAATCAGCTGACAGCGTTGGATGTCAGCCACAATCCGGCGCTGAAGAACTTGAATGTGAGGAACAATCAGCTGACAGCGTTGGATGTCAGCCCAAATACGGCTCTGGTGGAGTTGGTTGTGGCGGATAATCAGCTGCCAGAGTTGGATGTCAGCCTAAATACGGCGCTGGAGTGGTTGGATGTGAAACAAAATCAGCTCCCAGCGTTGGATGTCAACCAAAATCAGGCTCTGAAGGTCTTGGATGTGGAGCAAAATCAGCTGACAGCGTTGGATGTCAGCTCAAATACGGCTTTGAAGATCTTGGATGTGGGGGGAAATCGGTTGACAGCGTTGAATGTCAGCCCAAATGCGGCTCTGTGGAGGTTGACTGTGGAGTATAATCAGCTGACAGCGTTGGATGTCAGCCACAATCCGGATCTGGAGCAGTTGGATGTGGGGCATAATCAGCTGACTGAGATCAATGTTGGGAACAACGAAAAGCTGAAGGAGCTCCACTGTTATAGCAATCCAATCAGCAGTCTGAACCTGAACAACAATCCGCTTCTTGAAGAGGTATCATGCAATAACTGTAAACTGACTGCATTGGATGTTTCCGCACTTTCAAAATTGAGAGTGCTTAACTGCAGGGAGAATATGCTTACCAGTCTGGATCTTTCGTCCAATCCCAACCTGGAAAATGTGAATGCATACATCAATCAATATAAGGTCAATCAAAAGGAAATCAAGTGCACAGATTTGCCCGGTAAGTTCGACATCACCAAGGTCACGGGCGTGACCGGCGGCACATTCGATGTCAACAGCAATACCTTCCGCTTTGACGATGGGGCTGAGAAAGCCACCTATACCTATGATGTGGGATATAAAGATCCTCTCGAATTCACCCTGCTGCGTGATCAGCACGATCATACCTTCTCCAAGGACTGGACCCACGATGACACCCATCACTGGCACGCAGCTACCTGCGAGCATAAGGATGAGGTCAGCGACAAGGCGGCACATACTTTCGGAAATTGGAAGGTGACGCTGGAGCCTACCGCCGATAAGGAAGGCTTGCAGGAGCGTGTGTGCGATGTGTGCGGCTATAAGCAGGAGCAGACGATCCCTGTACTTCCTCCCAAGCCCACCGAAAAGCCCGAGGAAACTACCACACCTACCACCGCACCCACCGAAAAACCGGAAGAAACCACCGTTCCTTCCACCTCCACTGAAACGACTGCGGCTCCTTCCGAGTCCACTCAGGGTACTGTCCCCTCCAAGCCTGCGACCCCCAACACCGGCGATGCAGGAAACATGATGATGTGGGCAGGGATGCTTGCAGTCAGCGGCATGATCGCTTTGGTGACGGCAGCTGCCTCTAGAAAGAAGAAGGCAGACTGAACACCCGGATAGAGCGATAAACAAGAGCGGCTGTCATGCAAAAGCGGTATCTGAAAGGCATGACCGTATGAGAATAAGAAAATACCGAAGGCAAGCTGCCTTCGGTATTTTTTTCGGCGCATGGCAAAATGCCATGCGCCGGTATTTGTAGTATTGGATCGTCTGCGCCGATCAGCTGATACTGGATGCCCACAGGGCAAATTCCTTTGCGTAGTTTACCTGATCGTTGGACAGACAGGTCATCTGGCAGACCCAGAACTGATCCTTGGTTTCCTTGACGCAGATCATGTTGTAGTATTCAAGCCCTGCATCGTCACTGGAATAGAAGGTGGTATAGAGGTTGCCGTACATATCGGTCTGGAACTTTTGCAGCTTGTTGGAGTTTGCGACCAGATCCGCATAATCCGCCAG
>JARHYV010000192.1 GCA_029258495.1 Faecousia sp.
AGCTTGCCCTTCGGAGCATCCGATAGCGCGTTGAAACCCGACTTACCCAAAAACGAGGAGCTTGTTTTGCAAGCTCCTCGTTTTGCGATTAATGGTTTATAGCCGAACGAACAAATGGCTCACTCTGCTTTTTTCAGAATGTGCGTGTTGTAAAACAGGCTCATTCTTTCCAGTTCGGAATTCGCGTCCTCAAAGCCGTATTCCTCAAAAAGGGTCTGCTCTCCGGAAAATAGATCCGTTCCGATGCCAAGCCGGCTGCCGTCGAATGTGACACCCATGGAAGAAAGAATGGTGGGGAACATGTCAAAGTTGGCATAATCCCGATTGCGAAGAATGGACAGGTCGTCTGTTTCAACGGATCCGACGGGGTTCAGGATGACATTGTACTGGGTACGGCGGTAATCGTCATCGAACTTATAGAATTCAAAGAAATTGGTTTCCATGCTGAGATGGTCACCGGTGATGACGACGGTTGTGTTCTCGTAAAATGGCTGCTGCTGGATCCACCGCACAAAATCGTACACCTCGGCAGAACTGTAAGCCACAACATTCGCGTATTGATTTTCGTAGGGAGTCGGTGCATTGGGACTCAAATAGCCGTCAGGACGATGGGTGTCGGCAGTTTCCATCACAAAATTGAAGGGCTTTCCGGTCTGCCCCAGTCTGGTCAGTTCATCTTTTGCAAACTCAAAGAGCTTGTCATCCTCATAGCCCCACCAAACCATATAGTTTTTGGGGATCAGCCCGTTGTTCTTGGCATACTTGTAGTCCATGATCTTAAAATCGCCGTGGGACTCGAAATAGTAGGTCAGTCCGCCAAAATCGGCATCAGCGCCAAACATCAGGGTCTGTTCATAGCCCTGCTCTGCCAGAAGATCTCCCATGGTATAGGCACCCGGCAGGAAGTTGTCCTTTGAGCCGTAGGCGTTTCGCTCTGTGGGGGTTTTCAGAGGGAGTCCCGTTGACATGTTCACCATGGATGCAACAGACCAGGTCGTGCCGACAGCCGCCTGAGGCCCACCGAATTGGTTGTCCGAATGGGAGAAACAGTAGCCTTCGCCTGCGAGCTGGGTAAGCTCCGGGATCATATTCACATCCATGAAACCGCCCAGATCCTTGGACATGTAGCTGAATTCCATGGACTCCAGAAAAATGTGGATCAGGTTTCTCTTCTTTTCGGGGAATTGGATGTTTGCATCTCTGGGATCCACATAATTGCGATCGATGATATCGGATTTGGACATATATGCCTTGCAGATGTCCACCAGTTCAAGTTGGTAAGTGCCATAAGCCAAGCCGCCGATAAAGACGAGAATGGCCAGCCATAAACCGGCATTTTTACGAATGACGGAGAATTTTCCTGTTTTGGGTTTTCTGCTGCACACAAACAGGTAACGGAAATCGGAGTAGATCAGCACGACAAAGATCGTTGTCAGGGCGATCGTGGCAAGCAGAGGGCCTTCGTATGCACTGAAAAAGTCAGTAGAGGCAGCACCGCTGACAGGGGAGAGAAAATTGATCAGCAGCTGATCCACCGGCATATCACCGTATTCGATCTTTCCCCAGATGGTCATGCTGATGCAGAGGACACCGAGGAAAAACAGGAGCGTGGCAGTGATTTTTCTGCCTGTCGTTTTCTTAGAACCGGGGTCTGCCTCGGGAGCAAGCTTTCTGCATTTCGTTTTCAGGAGGATCACGATCGCACCCACAATCAGAGAAATGACAGAGAATATAATATAGTCTGTGGATGTAAATGCGTCTGTGAGCAGAAAATGCTTGTGCAGCAGGAGATACTTCCAGACCATCACCGAGAAGAGGGGGATCAGGTATGCGTTTGCTAAGAGAGCCGTAATGGATTTTTTGCTGAATTTCTGTTTGCTTACAGCAAAAAGCTCTATTGCACTGTATAACACAGAGATAATGAATGCAATCAAGAGTAACATTTAATCATCCTTTCTTTGCCGGTATTGACAGATCTACTGTCCTCATTGGCATTTTCTGCCTTATGGTATCACAAAATCCGTCTGATTACAACAAAGAACTGCGGAGTATCAGATATTTTCGCGAGTCACGCAGGTCAGATCAAAGCTTGATCTCGCCGTAAGAGATCACATCTGTCTGTCCGTCACTGCATCGCACGATCAGTCTGCATTGGTCGTCGATGCCCTCTACGGTAGCGAGCCGTGCAACATTTCCGGAGGAAACTGTGATCTGTCTTCCAATCACACAGCTGTATGCCCGATATTTCTCAGCATGCAAATTGCCATCTTTGTATTGGTAGTATTCCCAGAAATGCCGTAAAAAAGCAGCAAGCAGCCGATTTTTCAGATCTGTTTCCGGAGCGTCGGCAATACTGGATGCAACATCCGAAAGCTCAGCGGGAAAGCCATCCATGGGAGGATAGATATTTGCGCCGATGCCCAGCACGACATACTCCATAGTGCCGTTCTCTATGGAGTAGGCACCTTCAGTCAAGATGCCGCAGACCTTCTTCCCATCAATCAGAATGTCATTGACCCATTTGATTTTGGGCTGCACATTGGACACCTCCTCGATAGCCTCACACATTGCCACAGCAGCCATGGCAGTGATCTGGACGGCATCAGAAGGGGCCAGATGGATGGGTCTGAGCAAAATACTCCAATAGGCGCCCGTACCCTCAGGAGAAAAGAAGACTCGCCCATACCGCCCTCTGCCGGAGGTTTGTGCGTTGCTTACGAGGGTATAGCCTTCCGGTCTTCCACAAATCGCCTGCTGTTTTACCGCGTCGTTGGTAGATTTACAGAGATCCGTAACATGGATGTCAAGGGAAGGGGTGAGGGCATCTAAATATTTGGAAATTCCCTGAGCAGAAAGAATATCCGTATCGGGAGCAAGGCAGTATCCCCGATTGGTGACAGCCTCAATGGGATAGCCCTCACCCCGAAGGGTGGTGACCGCTTTCCAGATGGCGGCTCTGGAAACGGACATCTTTCGAGCAAGCTCCTCACCGGAAAAGAATACACCCCGGTTCTGCTCTAGCAGACCTAAAATCCTGTCTTTTGTTTTCATATGTTCTCCTTACTGTATTGTAAACACTAAATAAAATTGTGGTTGACAATCTGCGCTGGGCGTTGTAAACTCATATTTAGAAATAGTTTACAATCATGGCAATAAATTGTCAATTCTTACACACTGTGCCGATCCCGAATTTTCGGCAGAGATGTCCATGTCATGATGATTGAAAGGGAGCGTATTCAATGGAAGATTGTGTTAATCCGGTAAAACAGCAAAAAAAGCTGTCTGATTTGACTAAAACAGCTGTATTTACAGCATTGACCTGTGTGTTGGCGCCGCTTTCACTGCCGATTGGGCCGGTTCCGATCTCTTTAACGAATTTTATTATATTTCTATCTCTATATGTTCTGGGTTGGAAAATGGCTGTGAACAGCGTGCTGCTTTATTTGGTAATTGGATTGGCAGGATTGCCGGTTTTTTCCGGATTTTCCGGAGGGTTAGGGAAATTGATGGGGCCTACAGGGGGCTATTTGGTTGGATTTATCCCTATGGCGAT
>JARHYV010000185.1 GCA_029258495.1 Faecousia sp.
TAGGGGTTTGCGCTGTTCATACAGCCGGGCAGGCGGTGTCTGAATGGAGAGCGGACGACCCTCCGTCGGAAGTTCGTCGGGGGCTCTCTGGATCCACAGGATGGTGCCGTTCTGGTGGAGCAGCGGGTAGTTGCGCTTTTGGGTGACACAGCCGCCGCCGGTTGCGATCACAAGACCGGACTGCCTGCCCAATTCGGATAGGATCTGCGTTTCCATATCCCGAAATGCAGTTTCGCCATCCTGAGAGAAAATCTCCGGGATAGATTTTCCTGCCTGCTTTACCAGTTCCTCGTCTGCGTCTACAAATGTTTTTCCACATTTCTGAGCAGCAAGCTTTCCAATGGTGGTTTTTCCGCTGCCTGCCATACCGACCAAAATGATATTGGTCATTCGGCAATGCAGGCTGTGGTGGATAGACTGTATCAGCTCGTCCGGCAGCGTGCGGCCCATGAAATATTCAGCAGACTGTTTTGCCTGAGCCACAAGCATCCACAGTCCGTTGCATGCAGGGATGCCATGTGTTTCGCAATCCAGAAGTAGCTGGGTTCTCTGGGGATTGTAGATCAAATCGTACACATATTCCAACCGAGGAAACCGCGTGATATCCAACGGGGCAGAGCCGGTATTGGGATACATCCCAACGGGAGTGGTGTTGACAATGATCTGCGCATCCCGGTGCCTGTCCAGATTTTGATAGTTGTTTTCGCCGGTTCTGGAGATGATGGTCACCTCTGCCAGCAGATCCTCCATGACAGCGGAAACCGTGGCAGATGCGCCGCCGGTTCCGAGAATGAGGACTTTTTTATGGGCAACCGTCTGCTTACTGTGTTCCACCATAGAGCGGAACCCAAAATAGTCTGAGTTGTATCCGTGCAGCGTGCCGTCGCTGTCGCGAACGATGGTATTGACGCTGCCCAATCGGGCAGACAATTCATCGACGCAGTCCAAGTAGGGGATCACATCTTTTTTATAAGGGATGGTCACATTCAGACCGCCCAGCTCCGGATTGCGGAGCAGGGATTCGATCTCTTCCGGTTCCCGTTCGTACAGATCGTAGGAATACGATCCCATGAGCGCATGGATCTGGGGAGAATAGCTGTGTCCCAGTTTCCGTCCTAGTAGACCGAATTTCATTATACTACCTCGCTGTAGCTGCCCAAATACTTGAATTCCTCGGCAAGATCATCCAGTTCGCACATAAGCTGTACAAATTCATCAGAATAGATGGAGGTTTCCAGATCGAAATAGAACATGAATTCAAAGTCCCGATCGGGGATCGGACGGGATTCCAGCTTGGTCACATTGATGCCCAGAACATAAAGCCGTGCAAGGACACGATACAGCGCACCGGGACGGTGGGGCAGCACCATCATGATACTGGTCTTATCAGCACCGGGATAGATTTCCAGATTTTTGGAAATGCAGATGAAACGGGTGCGGTTGTTGCCCTTATCCTGAATGGAGGATGCCAGAATATTCAAGTCGTAAAGCTCGGCACAGCTCCTGCTGGATAGGGCTGCAACATCCTTCCGTCCGGATTCTGCAACCATTTTTGCGGCAACAGCTGTGTTTTCGACGGCGATGACCTTGATATTGGGCATTTTCTCCAGAAATTCAGAGCATTGCCCAATGGCCTGCTCATGGGAATAGATTTCCCGGATCTCGTCGAGCTTTGCGCCATGGTTTGCAAGCAGATTGTGGTCGATTTTCAGTCGGAAGGTGCGCACGATGGAGAAATTGTGGCGGATCATCAGATCATAAACTTTCTTCACCGAACCTGCGGTGGAGTTTTCAAGGGGCAGGATGCCGTATTGACAAAGCCCGTTTTCAATGGCAGAGAAGATGCTTTCAAAGTTCTTAAAATACAGGATAAAGGGGGACTTGAACATCTTTTCACAGGCGATTTGGGAGTAAGCCCCCTCCACACCCTGACAGGCCACCGTGGGAGCCTGAGGAAACAGCTTTGGTGTTGTGTCGATGGCTTGAACGATCTGCTGATGCAGAGCGGTCTGCTTGTGGTTTGTTTTGCTTTGGTGGCTCCTGCTCAGCTCAAAGAGCATGGAATACAGGACACGGGTGTAGTTTGCCATATCAGGCCCGGCCTCCTGTGCCACCTCCAGAAGTTTTTCTCGCTCCCGACCGGGAACAAAGACGGGCATATTGTGTTCTTTTTTATATTCAGCTACCTGTTCTGCGATTTTCATCCGCTGACAGAACAGGTCAACAAGCTGATGGTCGATCTGATCGATTTCGGTGCGAAGTTCCTTTAGATCCATGTTTGACCCTCCTTATATTTTCCGCGCTTTCCATTCAAGCAGTGCATCATAAACGGCAATGGCGACGGCAGCCTCTACGACCGGCACGGCTCTCGGCACGATACACGGGTCGTGGCGACCCTTTACGATCAGCTCCTGCCGGGTTTGATTGATTAGGGAGATGCTCTGCTGGGGCATGCTGATGGATGGCGTCGGCTTGAACGCGGTGCGCACGATCAGCGGCATACCATTGGTGATGCCTCCCAGAATACCGCCGGAATGGTTGGTTTTTGTTCTGACAGCTCCGTTTTCTATATCATATGCATCGTTATTTTCACTTCCGTGGAGCAGGGACACCCGAAAGCCTTCGCCGAATTCCACGCCCTTTACGGCAGGAATACCATATAGGATCTGAGCGACCCTGCCCTCCATTCCGCCGAACATGGGTTCTCCAAGTCCCACGGGGAGTCCGGTGACTGCACATTCGACGATACCGCCCACGCTGTCGCAGGCTGCTTTTGCACGGCGGATCACCCCCTGCATGATTTCTCCGGCCTCTTTGGAGATGACCGGAAAATCAGATGAAACCTGCTCAAGCTGAGGATCTGTGGGGGAAAACGGGGTGTCCTGAATTCCTGCAATGTCTGCGATATGGGCACCGATCCGGATCCCGTCAAGGGCGAGCCATTGCTTACACAGGCCGCCTGCAATGCAGATCGGTGCAGTGAGCCGACCGGAGAAATGCCCACCGCCGGACACATCCTGATATCCGCCGTATTTTACCTGAGCGGTATAATCGGCGTGCCCCGGTCTGGGGCAGTCCAGCAGATTTTTATAGTCGCCGGAACG
>JARHYV010000274.1 GCA_029258495.1 Faecousia sp.
GGACATCACGCGCCGCATCCTGCTGCCGCAGCAGATCGTTCAGGCACATGAGGCCGGCATCATCCATTTCCACGACTCGGACTATTATGCCCAGCATATGCATAACTGCGATCTGATCAATTTGGAGGATATGCTCCAGAATGGCACAGTCATTTCCGGTACGCTCATCGAAAAGCCTCATTCCTTCTCTACAGCCTGCAATATTGCGACACAGATCATTGCTCAGGTTGCATCCAACCAGTACGGCGGTCAGTCCATCAGCCTGACCCATCTGGCACCGTTTGTTCAGATCAGCCGTGAGAAGATCCGAAGAAATGTGCTGAGAGAACTGGAGTCCTTCGGGATCGAGTCTGATGATCAGACCATCACAAAGGTCGTGGAGGATCGGCTGCGCGACGAGGTCAGCCGTGGTGTCCAGACCATTCAGTATCAGGTCGTTACGCTGATGACCACCAATGGTCAGGCTCCCTTTATTACAGTCTTTATGTACCTGAACGAGGCTAAGAACGAGCAGGAAAAGAAAGATCTTGCAATGATTATTGAGGAGATGCTCCGTCAGCGGTATCAGGGTGTTAAGAATGAAAAGGGCGTGTGGATCACCCCTGCATTCCCCAAGCTGATCTATGTTTTGGAAGAGGACAATGTCCGTGAGGATACCCCTTACTGGTATCTGACCAAGCTTGCAGCACAGTGCACAGCCAAACGCATGGTTCCTGACTACATTTCCGAAAAGAAAATGCTGGAACTGAAGGTGGACAAGAACGGAGAGGGTCACTGCTACACCTGTATGGGCTGCCGCTCCTTCCTGACCCATTATGTGGACGAGGATGGCAAGCCCAAATATTACGGGCGTTTCAATCAGGGCGTTGTGACCATCAATCTGGTGGATGTGGCGCTGTCTTCCGGCAGAGATATGGATAAATTCTGGAAGATCTTTGATGAGCGTCTGGATCTGTGCTATCAGGCACTGATGTGCCGCCATGAACGGCTCAAGGGTACCCTGTCGGATGCGGCGCCGATCCTGTGGCAGTATGGCGCACTGGCACGACTGAAGAAGGGCGAGCCGATCGATAAGCTCCTCTACGGCGGATATTCCACCATCTCTTTGGGATATGCCGGTCTTTATGAGTGCGTCAAGTATATGACAGGACGCTCCCATACCGATGACGAGGCAAAGCCCTTTGCACTGTCTGTGATGCAGCATATGAATGATGCCTGCAAGGCATGGAAGGAAAAGCACAACATCGACTTTTCTCTGTACGGCACACCGTTGGAGTCTACTACCTACAAGTTCTCCAAGTGCCTGCAAAAGCGTTTCGGCATCATTCCCGGGATCACGGACAAGTCCTATATCACCAATTCCTACCATGTGCATGTGGGTGAGGAGATCGACGCATTTACAAAGCTGTCCTTTGAGTCGGAGTTCCAGAAACTCTCGCCCGGCGGTGCGATCAGCTATGTAGAGGTGCCTAACATGCAGCAGAACATCGATGCGGTTCTGGAGCTGATGCAGTTTATCTACGACAACATCATGTATGCAGAGCTGAATACAAAGTCTGATTATTGTCAGGAATGCGGCTATGACGGGGAAATCGAGATCCGTGAGGACGAGGACGGCAAGCTGGTTTGGGTTTGCCCCCAGTGCGGCAACACCGACCAGAGCAAGATGAATGTTGCCCGCCGTACCTGCGGATATATCGGAACCCAGTACTGGAATCAGGGGCGGACTCAGGAGATCAAGGATCGAGTCCTGCATCTGTAATACCGAATGGAAAATGAAAGCGGAAGCTCTTTGAAGATCTTCCTCTTTTGCTTATGGTTCCCGGTAGATGATCCGCTCTTTCGGCGCTTGCCCGGGCTTTTCGGGGGCATCCACGGCAAACAATCCATAGAGATCGGAGCACCGCTGCTCCAGATCCCAGAAAGGATCGTCAACTGACTCGCCTACATTATAAAACAGACCGGTCTGCTTTGCTTTGCGAAGGATCTGCCTGCCTTGCTGATCGAACCCCAAGATCCGGGTGTAGGGAGCCGGAGTGTTGAGAAGTGCATCTGTGATCCCTAGATAGGCACACATCACCATCCGGTTCAGGCGGGTTCTGGTGTAGCGTTTGGATTTGACGGCAGTGAGGATATCCTCGAGAGCTGCCTGACGGCGGCTTTCATGCATGAGCTTTCGCCACAGACCTTCAGAGCCGTAGGGGAGAGCTGCGAATTCGTTTTCCGTCATCCATCGCAGCCGCGCAAGCATCGCCCGTTCGCCGGCAGCCAATGTGTGGACGGCTGCATTTTGAAAGCACGCCGTTGGAACAAATGGGTCGATGCACTCCTTTTTGACGATCCGCTGCCGCAGAGCGGTGGCAGAGGGATTTTCCGGATCAGCGATCAGATCGTGATAATTGCCCTGACGCCGGATGGGCAATGGTGTCATGGAACAGCCTGACCGGATGATCGC
>JARHYV010000346.1 GCA_029258495.1 Faecousia sp.
GCCGAGAAATACCTCGACACATGCGGCCGGTGTTGTGATCACTGAGCGGCCGGTATACGAATATGTTCCGGTGTCCTACAATGATAATATCATGGTGACACAGTACACCATGACAACATTGGAAGAACTGGGACTATTGAAAATGGACTTTCTTGGGCTGCGCAACCTGACAGTCATCAAGGATGCTGAGGACAAGATCCGCCGCCACACACCGGATTTCGCCATTGCAAAGGTTCGCGACGATGACCCGGAAACATTCCGGATGCTTTCAGAGGGAAAGACTCAGGGTGTATTTCAGCTGGAGTCTGCCGGCATCACCAGTGTGTGCATCAAGATGAAACCCACATCCATCGAAGATCTGACGGCAATCGTTGCGCTGTACCGTCCCGGCCCTATGGACTCCATCGGAGACTTTATCGCCAACAAGTTGGACAACAGCAAGATCACCTATAAGACACCGCTTTTGGAGCCCATCCTTCGGGTCACCTACGGCTGTATCGTCTATCAGGAGCAGGTCATCCAGATCTTCCGCAGCCTTGGCGGATATACCATGGGTCAGGCAGATAACATTCGTCGTGCAATTTCCAAAAAGAAGATGAAGGTGATCGAGGCGGAACGCAAGACCTTTGTTTATGGCGATCCGGAGCAGAACATTCCCGGAGCTATGGCAAATGGCGTGAGTGAGAGGGCGGCGCAGTCGATCTATGACGAAATTGTTGATTTTGCAAACTATGCCTTTAACAAGGCGCACGCAGTGTGCTATGCGGTAGTTTCTTATCAGACGGCTTATCTGAAATGCCACTATCCCAGAGAGTATATGGCAGCACTGATGACCTCTGTTTTGGACTCGGCGGCAAAGATCTCCGGATATATTGCAGAGTGCAAGGATATGGATATTGCGGCGCTGCCGCCCAACATCAATAAGTCCGAGGATGTCTTTATTGTTGAAGGAAAGGATATTCGCTTTGGACTGGGTGCTGTTAAGAACATCGGCAGGGGACTGATCCGGAGTGTGGTGGCCAAGCGCACAAAGGATGGAGATTTCACCTCGCTGGAGGATTTCCTGAAACGGATGGGGGATGAACTCAACAAGCGTGCGGTGGAAAACCTGATCAAGAGCGGTGCAATGGATTGCTTTGGCAGGAATCGCAGCGAACTGCTGGCGGTTTACGAAAGCATGATGGACTCAATCGCATCCAGTCGGAAGAAAAATCTGGAGGGACAGATTGATCTGTTCGGTGCGACCGCTGAGGAGGATCCCAGTCTTTCCATTCAGATCCCGGTATTGCCGGAGCTGAGCAAGGCTGACTTGATGGCGATGGAGAAGGAAACTACCGGACTGTATATCAGTGGTCATCCGATGGATGATTACAGACCGTTTTTGAAGAATTCCAATATCGTTCCCATCGGTGCGTTTTTTGAGGAGGAAAACCTCTACGCAGATGAGCAGATCGTTAGCATTGCGGGTATCATCCAATCTGTTAAGATGAAGACCACGCGCAATAATTCGCTGATGGCATATGTCACCATTGAGGATGACACCGGTGGATTGGAAATGCTGGCATTTTCCAATGTGCTAAACCAGTTTGGGGGGTATCTGAAGGAAAATCAGCCTGTGGTCATTACGGGGCGTCTTTCCATTCGGGACGAAAAAGAGCCTCAGATCATTGTCAATCGGGCAAGACCGATCTCTGATTTTGCTCAGGGGAATGTGACGGATGAGCCGAAACCGCAATCTAAAGTTCAAAATGGGACGCTGTATCTGCGCATCAGCAGCGAACAGGATCCTATCTATGGCAAGGTAAAGGCGATCCTCAATAAGTTCCCGGGTCAACAGAGTGTTGTGCTGTACTTTGCAGACACAAAAGCACGCAGAGGTACTGCCTGCGCGTTGGAGGAGCCCATGCTCCAAGAATTGAGAAATCGCTTAGGGGATGCAAATGTTATTGTGAAATAACTTCCATTCCGAATAGAAAAGTGATATAATATTCCGTTGAAAGGGGGTAGTACATTGTACTGTGTTAAAAAGATCGTAACAGGTGCGCTGATCGCATCTATGATGATGCCGCTGAGTGGCTGCGTTATGACGGTGGATCAGATGTACTGCCCCCCAAGACGGTCAGAGGGATTTCACAATCTTCAGACGGTCATGGATGAGGCAATGCAGGGGATGGTGTTTTCTGCACCCATCTCCGGGGATAACCAGCAGCCTGTTCAGATGATCGATCTCAACGGTGACTCGGTGGAGGAGGCAATCGTATTTGCCAAAGGTACAAAGGAAAAACCGCTGAACATCATGGTTTTTTCCAGAGAAGGAGACGAATATCGGCTCAGCACCAGTATCGAGAGCACAGGCTCTGCATTTGACAAGGTAGAATATGCACAACTGGATGGTGAGCCTGGAGTTGAGATGATCGTCGGCAGACAGGTTCAAAATCAGGTACTGCGCAGCTTTTCTGTGTACAAATACGCTAAGGAAGAAACGGTCAAATTGCTGACTGCAAACTACCAGCGATATTTTGCCTGCGACATGGATGGTGACGGGCAAAGGGAACTGATTACTCTCAGTTCCGGTACCACAGAGAACGACAGCGGTTTGATCACGGTCTATTCTATGGAAGGGGATCAATTCGTCAAATCGCCGGAGGTGCCGATCTCCAGACCTATGAATCATGTAAGTAAAGTTACAACGGGGGCATTGGAGGATGGATCTCGGGCCGTTTTTGTTTCTGCAGAGACAGAACAGGATGGAATCGTAACAGATATTTTTGTGCAGCAAGACAGTGAGCTGCGGAATGTTGTGACAGATCGTCATCTGGACACATTTGTTAGAAAACTGAAAAAGAATCCGCTGTATCCGGAGGATATCGATCGGGACGGAGTCACGGAGATCCCGGAGCTTGTCAGACTTCGGAATGCAATACCTGAAAAACAGGAATTAGAGGAATTCACCATACGCTGGTACTCAATGGACAGCGAGGGCAGCAAAACGGAAAAGTTGTATACCTATCACAATTTCACAGAAGGATGGTACATGGAACTGGATGATGCAACGGCATCTCGCCTGTCAGTCCTTTCGGAAGGAAACGGCCAATACAGCTTTTATATTTGGAATGAAAATGAAACACAGTCGGAGAAACTGTGGACGATATATATGCTGATCGGCGAAGAGCGGTCAGCGCAGGCGGCGGAGAATCATCGGTTTGTCTTGATTAAAACGGATACGGTGGTTTTTGCCGGAGAACTGGAAGATGCAGCACGGCTCCGTGGTGTAAACGAGGATCATTTGAAGGAAGTGTTTCACCTGATCCGGCCAGACTGGAAATCGGGTGAAATGTGAGAGGTGCTATATGAAAAAAGTATTGATTTTGGAAGATGAGGTCAATATTCGCTCATTTGTTGTGATCAATCTGAAACGAGCCGGTTACGAGGCCATCGAGGCAGGTACCGGTGAAGAGGCTCTGCGTAAGATCAACGAAAATCCGGACATCGGAGTTGCGATCTTGGATATCATGCTGCCGGATACCGATGGATTTGAGGTTTGTCGGAGTATTCGGGCCAATAATAAGCAGATGGGTATTATCATGCTTACTGCAAGAACGCAGGAGATGGACAAAGTGACCGGACTGATGACAGGAGCGGATGATTATGTGACCAAACCTTTTTCGCCGGCGGAGCTGACAGCGCGTATCGATGCACTCTATCGGCGGATCGGTGGCGACTCCATGGCGGCATCTGAGCTGCTGACTCAGGGGCCGTTTGTTATGAATATTCGCAACCATACATTGGAAAAGTCCGGAAATCGTATCCGATTGACACAGGTCGAGTATTCCATCTTAAAACTTTTTATGCAGAATCCGGGCAGAGCCCTGTCCCGAGAAGATATTCTGTCTGCTGTTTGGGGCAGGGAATACGAGGGAGAACTGAAGATCGTCGATGTCAATATCCGCAGACTTCGGATCAAAATCGAGGATGATACCGCAAATCCGATCTATATTACCACTGTTTGGGGTTTTGGGTACAAGTGGGGAGCTTGACCGGCAGGAAAAGAGGGATGCACATGAAAAAGCTAGGCGGACTTCGACGCAGATGGCTTACAAATACATTTCTTGTTGTTGTGCCGTTGGCAATCGTATGTGTGCTTTTGGTTACCGCCAGTTTCTCAGCGTACTACTATTCGGGCATGGAGTCGGATCTGCGCTACCGAGCCAAAACGACCAAGGATTTCTTTGAAGACAGCATCAATTTAGATTACACACAATTCTACAAATCCTGTGTTGATTTCACAGAGAGCTTTGAAGACAGAAATCATATTGAACTTCAGTTTATCAATGCACAGGGGCGTCTGGTTGCGTCATCATACGGCCCTTGGGCAGGAAGAGCGCCCGAAACAGCGGATATTTCCGAGGCAATGACCAAACGGGAACTGACCACTTTTTTGGGTGAGGATCAGCATACCGGCGAGCGCATTATGGCGGTTTCCACTCCTCTGATCTACAGCAGCGGGGAAGTGATCGGTGTGCTCCGTTTTGTTACAAGCACAAGGGTTATGGATATGCAGATCACCTATATTGTGCTGATTACGGTGTTTTTCTGCCTGATTTTTCTGTTGGTTCTGGTGCTTACGAGCAATTACTATATTCGCTCCATCTTGGATCCCATTGCAGATATCACGGAAACGGCAAAGCGGATCACAGGCGGCAGCTACGGTGCCCAGATCCAGAAAAAATATGTGGATGAGATTGGGGAACTTGCTGATACCATCAATGAAATGTCAATGCAGATCGCCCAAAACGAAAAGACCCAGACAGAATTCATATCCTCGCTGTCCCATGAGCTGCGCACACCTTTGACAGCGATCACCGGCTGGGGTGAAACGCTGCTGTCCATGGATTCCATGGATCCTGTGCAGACCAGAAGAGGTATGGGCATCATCCTGCGTGAGGCAAGACGGTTGACAGAATTGGTGGTGGAATTGCTGGATTTCACCCGGATCCAGGACGGACGGATGACACTGAATATAGAAACGACAGATATCCGTGCGGAATTTGAGGATACGGTTTACATGTATGGCAGCCGACTCAAGCAAGAGGGGATTATACTGAACTACAAAGATACAGATGAGGATATCCCCGAGATCCCCTGCGATCCCAAGCGGATGCGGCAGGTATTTCTGAATATTCTGGACAATGCTGCAAAGCATGGCGGAGAAGGAAAGAAAATCGATTCTGAGCTTCTCTATACCGGAGATGCCGTTGTCATTCATATAAGAGATTATGGTCCCGGGATCCCGGATGACGAGATCCCTCTCGTAAAGAAGAAATTTTATAAGGGCAGCTCCACGGCCAGAGGCTCGGGGATCGGACTGGCAGTCTGTGATGAGATCGTACAGATGCATGGCGGAGTATTGGAGCTGCGAAATGCTGAAGGCGGCGGAACGGTGGTATCAGTTCGTTTGCCGGTAAAGCAATGAGGATTTTTGAATATGTCGAACAAAGAAACATGTAACTCCTGCGAAAAATTCAAAACCATGATTGGCGGTCAGGCATTGATCGAGGGGATCATGATGCGTGGTCCGGAGAAGGATGCCGTGGTTTGCCGCACACCGAACGGATTGGATGTTCAGGTGAATAACCGAAAACTTCCGTCTGAGCATTCGCCGTTGAAGTGGCCGCTGATCCGCGGTGTATACAATTTTTTTGATGCACAGATCACGGGCGTAAAGGCATTGATGCACTCGGCAGATGTTTCTGCGGAGGAATTCGATGAGGAAGAGCCCGGAAGATTTGAAAAATGGTTGGAAGAAAAATTGGGAAACGAGCGCTTTCAGAAGATGATCACTACACTGGCTGCACTGGCAGGGATCGCGCTGTCGATTGTGATATTCTTCCTGCTCCCCATGGTCATTGGCGGCTTTTTCTACCGCTGGGTTCAAAGCAATATTGGTATCAACCTGATCGAGGGTCTGATCCGAATGGCGATATTTATGATCTATATGATCGTGATATCCCGCTTGAAGGAGATGAAACGACTGTTTTCCTATCACGGTGCAGAGCACAAGACCATTCGCTGCTATGAGGCGAAACTTCCGCTGACAGTTGAGAATGTTCGGGTACAGACAAGACTGCATCCGCGCTGCGGAACAAGCTTTTTACTGGTGGTCATGATTTTGTCCATCCTTGTGTTCAGTGTGGCATCGTCGATCCTTCTGTATTTTGTACCGGGATTGGAAGGCATGCGCGGTACCTTTGCGTATCGGCTGATCATGATATTATTCAAGCTCCTGCTGCTGCCTCTGGTCGTGGCATTCAGCTATGAAATCAACCGCTGGGTTGGACGCAAGGACAATAAACTGACCCGTGTGGTCACGGCTCCTGGTTTGTGGATGCAGAATTTTACAACAAATGAGCCGGACGATGATAT
>JARHYV010000290.1 GCA_029258495.1 Faecousia sp.
ATATCTCCAGACTCCTTCGTCCTATGGAGATCAAGGTGACCCGGCTTGCCTATGGCGTGCCGGTGGGAAGCCAGCTGGAATATGCAGATGAAGTGACCCTGTCCCGTGCACTGGAAGGCAGACAAGAGATTTAAGTACCAAGAGGATGCTTTTTGGCATCCTCTTTTACTTTATCATGGGAATTAAGGATTGCTATTTTTATGCACTTCTCGTATAATAATAGAAAATAAACGAAGAAGGTGTACAGATATGTACTTCAACAACAAACTCAATCTGACGATGCTCTGCGATTTTTATGAGCTGACGATGGGCAATGGCTACTTTGAAAAGGGCTATGCCGACCGGATCACCTATTTTGATGTATTTTACCGGCAGACTCCTGATGGCGGCGGCTTTGCTATCGCAGCCGGACTGGAGCAGATCATCCAGTATATTCAGGATCTGCATTTTGATGCAGCGGATATCGAATATCTGCGCAATCGCAATCTGTTCTGCGATGCGTTTCTGGATTACCTTGCCAATTTTAAGTTTACAGGTGATATCTGGGCTGTGCCCGAGGGCACTCCCATCTTCCCCAGAGAGCCGATCATCACGGTTCGTGCTCCTGCCATCGAGGCGCAGCTGGTAGAAACCTATATTCTGCTGTGCTTTAATCACCAGAGCCTGATTGCGACCAAGGCGAACCGTGTTGTCCGCGCAGCAGAAGGCCGCACGGTTCTGGAGTTCGGCTCCCGTCGTGCGCAGGGTGCAGATGCGGCAATTTTGGGTGCCCGGGCAGCTTATATCGGCGGCTGCAACGGCACAGCCTGTACCATTGCAGATCAGCTGTATGGCGTACATGCGGGCGGTACCATGGCACATGCGTGGGTGCAGATGTTTGACAGCGAATACGAGGCATTCAAAGCTTATTGCGAGATCTATCCGGATAATGCAACACTGTTGGTGGATACCTACAACACCCTGAAATCCGGTGTTCCCAATGCGATCAAGGCGTTCAATGAGGTTCTGAAACCCATGGGGATCACCAAATGCGGCATCCGTCTGGATTCCGGTGACATGGCATATCTGACCCGTCAGGCAAGAAAAATGCTGGATGCGGCAGGCTGGACGGAATGCCAGATCTCTGTTTCCAACTCTTTGGATGAGCATACCATTCAGGATCTGCTCCGTCAGGGAGCGAAGATCGACATGTTCGGTGTTGGCGAGCGTCTGATCACGGCTCGCTCCGAACCGGTCTTCGGCGGTGTGTACAAGCTGACTGCTGTGGAGCATGAGGACGGGACCATCGAACCGAAGATCAAGATCTCCGAGAATGTCGGCAAGATCACCAATCCGCATTTTAAGAAATTGTATCGTTTCTACGGCAAGGATAACGGGAAAGCACTTGCTGACTATCTCTGCGTGTATGATGAGGAAGTAGATGATTCCGGCAGCTTGGAGATTTTTGATCCGGAGGCAACATGGAAAACCAAGACGATCAGCAATTTTGTTGCCAAGGAACTTCAGGTGCCCATTTTCAAAAATGGTAAACTGGTGTATACCTGTCCCAGCTTGGACGAGATCCGTGCCTACTGTCTGGAGCAGGTGGATATGCTGTGGGATGAGGTCAAGCGTTTTGACAATCCCCACAACTACTATGTGGATCTGTCAAGAAAATTGTGGGAGATCAAGTACAATCTGCTGAAACAGAACAGCTGATATGCAATAGCCGGGTCGAGGTATAAGCCTCGACCCGATGTCATAGATGGAGTATATGGAAAAGAATTGGGTAGTTTACATTCTGGAGTGCGGGGATGGCTCGCTCTACACTGGGATCACAGACGATTTTGAGCGCAGGTTTAAGATGCACTGCACAGGCAAAGGGGCAAAATACACCAGAGGACGAGGGCCGCTCACGGTTCGCTTTCTGGAGGATTGTGAAGATCATAGTGCGGCATTGAAACGGGAAGCAGCGATCAAGCGCCTGTCCCGTAAGGAGAAATTAGAGCTGATCACAGAGCATCCGGCTTGTGTTTGGCAGCAATAAACCCCCGAAGGACAGGATCCTTCGGGGGCTCTGCAAATGATTTCAGTTTTCTTCAAAGTCGGT
>JARHYV010000103.1 GCA_029258495.1 Faecousia sp.
TTCAGCATTTTCTTCATGGTGCACCTCCATTATCCGAGCAAGGTCATAAGCAAAGAAATGAGCACATCCGACAAAAGGAATACCCCTGCAGTGATCCCTGCGAGTTTCCATTTGTCCATAGGCAGCTTTCCAACAACTTTTCCGGTCTGTCCATTGACTGCAAAGGTATACTTCTCATCCTTGTATTTCACATTCAGCAGCCATACAGGCAGCATCACATATTCGGATGTATGGTCACTGATCCGATGCGCATCAGATTTCAGCGTTACATTGGAGTACCCAGAAAAATTCGCCTGTGCCTTGACCTTCATTGCATCCTTTACCCGCTGTTGGGCACGGGACATCAGATTTTCTTTGTTCTCGTCTGTCTGTTCCGCAGCAAAGCCTGCCATAAACGCAGGGTTATATGGCTTACAGCCGGAATAATCAAAGGGTTCCAATGCGTCCATCAGCTTATCGTCGATACGGACAGATCCATCCGTGGGAAGTCTTTGGAATCTTCCATCAGCCTCCAAGACCAGCTCATAGACCTTGTGCGTAGTGACCTGATCATCGCCGCTGCGGTGGGTTGATATCGTCTGTCCCTCAAATACATGTTTTGAATGATCCTTCATGCTATGAAGATAAAATGGTGCAAACAGCCCCTGAACTTTTTCGATGGTATTTTGCTCCTTAAATTTGGAGGGAGTCAGGAACGAGCGGTTCACAAATTTCTTGTATAGTTCCAGAATTTCCTTTTTGTCCTTCGCAAACGGAATGCAAACCTCTGGGCGGAACGAACCCACGGACTTAGAGGTGATCGACACCGCCTCACCGCAATAAGGGCAGATCGTCGCCATCGTGGTTTTCAGGGTCACGATCTCACCGCCGCAATTTTTACATTCATAGACCGACATATCTTCCCCCGCATCTGCGTTTGTGTATTCTTTGTCAGTCTCCTCTGAAGGCACCTCCTCCTTGGTATCCGTATGATCTTCAAATTCATATGGCTGAAATTTGGAATCACAATATTTGCATTTCAGACAGCCTTCGTCCACATCCCAATATAAGACCGCACCGCAATTCTTACAATTATAATTCTGCATATCTCCTGTTGCCATGACAAAGCACGGCGACTCCTTTCTGTGCTGAATCGGATTATCTGTAATTTATATGAAACAGGCAGTGGGAGCGTTTCGCTGAACCTGCCGGAATCAACACAATAGAAAAATGCGTATCTGTTTTATCTCATTCTCTGCAGCAAATGAACTTGTGCAGATTATATCATATTTTGTCACAAAAATTCAATCTGTTTTTGTATATTTTACAAAAGAAATTACTATCGAACACCGATCAAAGCACAAAAAGGAGGCACTTCCTCAGAAGTGCCTCCACTGTAAACTGATTTTATTTGTCGGGATCAATCTTCATCCTCGATCAAACCATAATCTCCGTCCTTACGCTTATACACAACGGCAAAAGCACCGCCGCAATCCTCATCGCGGAAGGCAAAGAAGGTGTGTCCCAGCAGATTCATCTGCATCAATGCCTCTTCACGGCGCATAGGTTTCATAAAGAAATGCTTTACCTTGACAAGATTCAGATCATCCTCTGAATCATCCGGTGCAAAGGATGTTTCATCCACCTGACGAGCAAACGCATCCTGCCGCAGGCGGCGAGCCAGACGAGTCTTATTCTTGCGAATCTGTCCTTCAATCGTTCCGACTGCCGCATCAATAGATGCAAACATATCAGAAGTAGACTCACTTGCCCGGAACAGCGTTCCGGCTCCACGGACTGTCAGCTCCACATTATTGCGGTTTTTTTCGACTGAGAAGACGACAAGTGCCTCCGCATCCTCATCAAAGAATCGTGCAAGCTTCATTACCTTTTTCTCGGCATAAGCATGAACCTTCTCGGGGAGTCTGACTTTCTTTTCACTAAACTGGAATTTCATACGCGGCACTCCTTTCATATCACCGATCTTTCGGTGTAATTGCACTATACCACGATTTCCAAAATGTGACAAGGGTCAACAAATCATTCTCCCAAAGTTTCTTCAGCATCCAGCAGTTCATTCATGACTAAATTATACAAAACCTCTGCTTGTTTCTCAAACATGCGCCCCAGACGGACAGCCTGACGCTGATCCGGAGCGACCAATTCAAGGGTCATCAGGTTGCTTACTTCATCATCCAGCTGCATGATGACAGAAAAATCACCGCCATCTCTGGGGACGACCTTGGTTTTGACATAACTGCTGCGTTTCAGCTGACGATTGAATTTCTCGACGGCATTTTCTGCCTTTTGCTTGACGGTGAACGCAATGGAATCCGCTGTCAGCTCACCATCCTCTTTTCCTTTTTCGGTAATCACATAACGACCGACATCAACTTCCTTCAGGTGTCCTGTTTTGACCATTTCCGGGATGGCTGTACACACATCAAAATAAATCAGACAATCATCCTGATAGCACAATTCATATAACTCCTGTGTCGTCATAGGATAGTTAGAGCGGGATGCGACATACAGGATCAAAACCTTCACATCCAACATATCGTGAATAAAACCTAGTCTCTGCATAATTTCACCTCTTACACATTATTATACCGAAAGATTCCCAAAAATCAAGTATGCACCTGTTTCCGTCATGCAACATATTTTATATATAGAAAAGGAGGTATTTCATTGAATGCACACACCATTTACATTCCGACCCCAACAAAAGCACTTACCTTCGCTGCCCAGAAACTGATTCAAAGAGGTTTTTTGCTCGTCCCCTCTGTAAGCGATGCCGAAAGCATCCTTCTTCCCATTCCCACTCCGACAAATACGGATCTTTCCATGTTCCAAGGGCATACCGTCATCGGAGGAAATCTTCCCAATGAGTCCAAAAATATGATAGATTTTCTTCAGGATGAACAATATCTGGCATCAAATGCAGAGATCACCGCCGAATCCGCGCTCAGCCTGATCCTTTCACAGCTTACAGATTCTTTTGGCGATTCTCCGGTTTTGATCCTTGGTTGGGGTCGGATTGGGAAATGTCTTGCCGCAAAACTCAGGCTGCTCGATATTCCTGTCAGCATATACGCCAGAAAAGCAAAGGATCAGGCCATGATCTTGGCCCTAGGGTATTCACTTTATAATAAAAAAGCATTGCCCACATATCGATCCATCGTAAACACAGCAACTGCACCTATTTTGACCGAAAATGATATTTCCTATGTAAATCCCAGCTGTTATCTGCTGGAATTAGCATCCCAGAAATACCTTCCGGGGGATGCCGTCGTCCATGCACGAGGTCTTCCCGGAAAATATAAGCCGGAGGCATCCGGCAATCTCATTGCTGAAACAGTCGCACGCTATTGTCAAAGGAGGCTATAATCTTGACTATCGGGTTTGCACTGACCGGCTCATTTTGTACATTCTCAAAGGTGATCCCTGTGATGGAAGTCCTGTCCCGAGACTATGACATCGTCCCCATCCTCTCCGGCATCGTTCCCTCTACCGATACCCGGTTTGGAACTGCCGAGTCACACATAAGCCGGATCATAGAAATCTGTAAAAAGCACCCTTTGCTTACCATCCCGGAGGCAGAGCCCATTGGCCCAAAAAAGCTGTTGGATGCACTGATCATCGCTCCATGCACCGGAAATACCCTAGCAAAGCTTTCTCACGGGATCGCAGATACCCCTGTTACCATGGCCGCCAAGAGCCACCTGCGCAACGGAAGACCTGTTGTGATCGCCGTTTCCACAAATGACGGGCTCGGTACTTCTGCCGAGAATATCGGCCGTCTGTTGAACCGAAAAAACATCTACTTTGTGCCCTTCGGTCAGGACGATGCCGCCGAAAAACCATGCAGTCTGGTTGCAGATTTCACAAAGATCCCCGCTGCGCTGAGTTGCGCATTGGATTATCAGCAGATACAGCAC
>JARHYV010000190.1 GCA_029258495.1 Faecousia sp.
CCAAGAAAATGGGCAGTACAGTTTTAGGATTACTTCCGCAGCCACAGCAGGAAACGACACAGAAGATACATCCGAAGGTCACACCATTCATCGGAACACCAATCAGATTATAATAGGCCAGGATACATAGTCCCAACAGACCCATATTGATCAGCAAGGGGCCGGGGCCATACAGCTTGAGGTAATCCGCCTGATGATTGTCAGCTTTCAGGAGCGTCCAATATCGTTTCCAGGAACCATCCCACAGGAATGTGCCGCACAAAACGGCAGCGGTAAAGATCACAAGGCAGAACCCATTCACGATCAAGGGGGATGCCACCTGCAAGGTGGCAGGATCCGGTACATCAGGAATGGCCAAGCCCAGTGAATTGTAAAAGACAGCCTGGAGCATGAAGGAAATCAGGCCAAGAGGCAGTGCGGCGGAATACAGATCAAAATCCTTGTGGACTTTGCCGGAATGGGCGATGCCGGCAGGCATGCAGATGCCAATCAGCATACCGACTGCAGTACCGAGCAGGATCCCGTGCCATGTAAAACCGATGACCTGCTGATAGGGATATCGGATAAACAGATCTGTGATCAGCGGTGCTGCGCCGGTAGAAAACAGAAAAGCATTGACCTGCTTGCCGGGAGCCTCATGCTTGATCAGACAATACAGCAGGACACCCAAGGTGCTGGGGATGATGTTCAGAAGATTGATGCCCCAGGTAGTAAATCCGGTGACCAGAAGAAATGCCAGAATGGACTTCTGGTTCGGCTCGGAATGAGGCAGACAGAAAATGCCCAAGCAGAAGAACCCCACCAGTGCAGTGTTGAGAAATGTAGCCGCATATCCGCCGACTGCAAAGTAATTGGTGGTGACTTTGGATGGCTGGGACATGATCTGCCAAAGCCCGGAAAGCATACTGCTCCTATCGGGCATGAAAAATGCTGCGATCAGAAATGTGAAGGAAATACAGGCGAAAAATTCTTTTAGAAATTGCTTATCGGAAACTTTCTTAACAGAATTCATAAGGATTCCCCCTTAAAACAGAGAAGGGCGTCCAGTGGAAAAACGCCTCCTGCTGAACGCCCTGATTCTATGGTGGATTAGACTTTTTCAGCAGCCTCGACTACATGTTTCATCAGTACGGAGGTGGTAACGCTGCCAACACCGCCGGGAACCGGGGTAATCGCTTCGACGATAGGCTCGACCTCATCAAATACGGCATCGCCGGCAATCGCGCCCTTGCCGCCCTTGGCATTGATCTTGTTCTCATCCCAGTTGATGGAAACATCGATGACGATCTGTCCGGGACGGACATAGTCCTTGGTCAGACTGTTCAGCACACCGGCAGAAGACACGATGATATCTGCATTGCGGCAGATCTCAGCGGTATTGGTGGTTCTGGTATGGCAGGTAGTCACGGTAGCGTTTTTTGCCATGAGCATCATGGCAGCAGGCTTGCCAACGACCAGACTGCGTCCGATTACGGCAGCGGACTTGCCCTTGCAATCGATGCCGTAGAAATCCAAAATCTCCATGCAGGCAGCGGGGGTGCAGGGGGCATAGCCCAGATCGTTCAGACCCTCAAAGACACCGGCATTGGACATGTGTGTCATGCAGTCCACATCCTTCTTGGGATCCAGACGGTTGCAGATCTCGTTCTGGTCTGCCTTCAGATGCTTGGGCAGGGGACGGAACATCAGTACGCCGTGGATGCTGCTGTCAGCATTGACCTTGTCGATGGTTTCCAGAACCAGTTCCTTGGAAGCATCAGCAGGCAGTTCGAATTTCACAACATTGACACCGACCAATTCAGCGCGCTTGGTAGCACCCTTTTCATAGGACAGGTCAGAGGGATCGGCCCCAACACGAATGATACCGAGTG
>JARHYV010000025.1 GCA_029258495.1 Faecousia sp.
TCTCCGGGATTTTGGCGTAAAGCCAGAGGGCTATGTATGTTCAGACTCCGGAGCATCCACAGGCGGATTTACGGATTGACTGCTCCAGCAGGGGGCCAAAAAGGTCTTTGCCATCGATGTTGGATATGGTCAGCTCGACTGGAAGATCCGCTCGGATGAGCGTGTTGTCGTTATGGAGCGCACCAATATTCGCTATGTGACTCCGGAGGAGCTTGGAGAACCACTGGATCTTTCAGTAGTCGATGTGAGCTTTATCTCTCTCAAAATCGTTCTTCCTACGATTAAACAACTGCTAAAGCAGGAGTCCGGTCAGGTTCTTTGCCTGATCAAGCCGCAATTTGAGGCAGGAAAAGAGAAGGTTGGTAAAAAAGGCGTTGTCCGTGATCCCGAAACCCACAAGGAGGTTCTTGATGGGTTTGTGGCATTGGCCCATGAACTTGATTTTCGGATTCTGGGACTTACTTTTTCTCCGGTAAAAGGCCCTGAGGGAAATATCGAATTTCTTGGACATCTGTCTTTGGCGGATGTGCCGGGAATTGAGCCGGATACTGCGGATGTGGTGGCTCAGGCGCATGCCGCTCTGAAAGGATAGTTTATGAAACGAGTGATTCTAACACCAAACCCATACCGGGATACCGGGTTTCAAACTGTCCGTGCAGCGCAGAAGATCCTGCAAGACGCTGGGGTTGAAACACGCATATGCCTTCCATTTGAAGTGGATAAATCTTATAATCTTCCAAGGGATATCCGCTTTTCCAGATTGGATCGGGAATTAAATCGTGCCGATATGGTGATCTGCTTTGGCGGCGATGGTACCATTTTGCATATGGCCAAAACGGCGACCAGGCACCGTCTGCCGATCCTGGGTGTCAATATTGGCACAATGGGATTCATTGCAGAACTGGAAAGCGGGGAATTGAATGATCTTGTGAAAATTGCCACGGGGGATTATACTCTGGATTCCAGACTCATGCTCGATGTGACCATACGCCGTGGCTCTGATGTGATTTTCCATGACATTGCTTTGAATGATATCACCTTGACGAAGGGGGCGGTGGCACGGATCGTTCATCTGAATGTACGCTGTGATGGTGTTCAGGCAATGGAATTCGGCGGTGATGGCTTGATTGTTGCGACACCGACGGGATCGACGGCATACAGCCTGTCTGCAGGCGGGCCGATCGTTGAGCCGGATGCAAGGAATATTTTGATCACACCAATTTGTGCCCATGATATTGTCAGCAAGTGTATCGTTGCATCAGACAGGCGTAAAATAGATGTTCAGTTGGCAGCAAATGCTCGCCGAAATGCATATTTATCCGTAGATGGCGGTAAAGCATTCAAAATGAATATGGGGGATGTTGCCACCATCAGCTGTTCCAAACTGGAAACGAAACTGATCCGGCTCAAAAACCGGAGTTTTTATGATGTAGTCAACAATAAGTTCCGTAACAATTAGTACTGTGAGGTGTTTTCAATGAAAAATCAGCGGCAGGCAAAAATATTGGAAATTATTTCAACCAAGGACATTGAGACTCAGGAGCAGCTGCTGCAGGAATTGCAGGATGCTGGATTCAACTCTACTCAGGCAACGATTTCCCGGGACATTAAAGAATTGCGCGTTGTAAAAGAGCTTACCAATTTTGGCACATATCGCTATACGACATCGGCCAAGGATGGGACACATACATTTTCCGCGCGACTCAATACCATATTCAGAGAATGCATTACCAGCTATGACTATGCACAGAATATCATTGTCATAAAAACCATGCCCGGGCTTGCGTCTGCCGCTGCATCGGCGATCGATGGAATGAATATGGGAGTTGTTGTCGGTACGCTTGCAGGGGATGATACTGTTTTTGTTGTCATGCGGGATACAAATTCTGCAGCGACTTTCTGCGGAGAAATTAAGAATTTACTTTCATAAGTGAGGAGTATCGACTATGTTAAGCCTGCTTCACATCGAGAATATAGCCGTTATAGAGTGCGCTGATATTGCCTTCAATCAGGGGTTCAATGTCCTGACCGGTGAAACAGGTGCAGGCAAGTCTATTGTCATCGATGCGATCTCCGCGATTTTAGGAGAGCGGGCTTACCGTGATATGATCCGTACAGGTGTAGAGAAAGCATCGGTGCGTGCCATTTTTCGTGATGTCCCGCGGCTGGATTGGTTTGCAGAGCAAGGGGTCGAATACGATCCGGAAACAGTCATTCAGCGCGAGATCTATTTGGATGGAAAGAATACCTGCCGTGTCAACGGAACATTGGTGACGGTATCGATCCTGCGGAAACTGGGGATCCAGCTGATTAACATTCATGGACAGCACGACTCGGCTGCGCTGTTTGATGAGGAAAATCATCTGATTTTTTTGGATGCCTTTGCCGATAACAGTCCTCTTCTGGAGGAATATCAGCAACAATATAAGGTCGTTTCAGATCTGCGCCGCCAAATCAATAAACTCTCTATGGATGAAGGGGAAAAGCTCCGCCGGATGGAGAGCCTCCGTTTTCAGATCGATGAGATATCCCGAGCGGAGTTGTCTGTCGGAGAGGACGAAGAACTGGAAAGCAGAAGAAAGATCCTCCAGAATGCAGAGAAACTATCAGATGCGATCAACAGCGGTGTAGAGTGCTTATACGGCAGTGACGACACAGATGGAGCCGCGGCACTGATGGCTCAGGCGGAGCATGCACTTTCTAAGATCACGCGCTTTGATGACTCCCTGGCAGCTCTGCACGAGCGTATAAAGGATCTGATGTATCAGGTTCAGGATGCTGCGGAGGAACTGCGTGATACCAGAGATAACTTTGCTTATTCTGCCGACGAATTAGAGCAGATCGAGAGCCGTTTGGATGTGATCCATCGTCTTCGACGCAAGTATGGTGCAACCTGTGGGGATATCCTCGCTTTTTTGGATCGGGCCAAGCAGGAATTGGATCAAATCGAATTTGCTGATGAGCATATGGAACATCTGAAAAAGAAACTGAAAAAAGCGGAAAAAGACGCTGTGGATGCAGCTGAGCAACTGCGGAAATCCAGAAAAGATGCGGCAAAGACGATGACAAAGCGCATTCTGGATGAGCTGTGCCAGCTGGATATGCCCAAAGTGCAATTTGAATGCGTGTTCACTGAAACGGAGCTGTCCGGAAATGGTGCAGATGCTGTGGCATTTTACATGTCTGCCAATGCAGGTGAGGCACTGAAACCTATGAGCAAGGTTGCCTCCGGCGGTGAGCTTGCCAGAATTATGCTCGCGATGAAGAATGTTTTGGCGGAAAAGGACAGTGTGTCTACGCTGATTTTTGATGAGGTGGATACTGGAGTATCCGGTCGCGCAGCCCAGAAGGTCGCGGAGAAACTTCTCAGCGTTGCCTCAAGCAAGCAGGTCTTGTGTGTTACCCATCTGCCTCAGATCGCTGCACTAGCAGATACGCATTTGCTCATCACAAAGGCAGAACGGGAAGGCCGCA
>JARHYV010000308.1 GCA_029258495.1 Faecousia sp.
TCCATCTGCAGCTCGATCTGGTGAGCCCGAGAATAGAAGATGGTATTGCCGTCCTTTACACCATAGAACTTGATTTCAAAAATGGATTCGCGATCAAGCTTGGTGTAGATACCAAACATCGCACTTACCAGATCATCCTGAAGTGCTTTTTCCAGTTCGGCATCAGAGCCATTGAAATCGGAATAGTCAACTGTCAGACTCATGGAATTTGCCGCATCCGGCAGCAGCTTTGGGGGAACATCGTAAATCTTCACATTGTCCTTCATAGCATTGCTGACAGTAAGGACAAACGGAAAGAGAATCAGCAGCATCGAAATGGTTGTTACGATGACAGCAACGATTTTTACTGATAGGTCACCCTTGGAGAGGCGCACCTTCGTAGATTTATTCTTTTTCATCGTGGTCACTCCTTTTCTGCATTTTCAAAGTGCATCTGAATGATCGTCATTACCATTACAACAAGCATAAGGACAACAGATGCAGCGGAGCCGCGGCCGTAGTTATAGTCACGATTGAATGCATTGTAAATGTAGATACCCTGTGTTGTGGATGCTCCACTGGGGCCGCCGGCTGCAAACATATAGGGGGCATCCAGCATCTGCATTGCAGTGGACACTGCCATGACCAGCTGAATGAAGATCACGAAACGGATGTTGGGCAGTGTAATGTGCCAGATCCGGTTCCAACCGGTGCATCCGTCCAGAGATGCAGATTCCAAAACATCCGGAGAAATGCCCTGAATGGCAGACAGATAGAGCAGCACCGCAATGCCGCCGCCGATGACACCCGGGAAGATAATACAGAACTTAACAAGATTCGGATCGCTCAGCCATGTCTGGGGCTGTGCACCGAAGAATTTCATGATCTGATTTGCTACGCCATAGTCAGGATGCCAGACCCAACGCCAGATGATAACATTGATCGTGGTGGGGATCAGCGTAGGCAGGAGGTACATGGTAGAGATCAAGTTCTTTCTCTTCAGTTCGTTCAGGAACAGTGCCTGAATAATCGGGATCACAAACACCATTGCGATCTGCAGGAACAGGAATGCAAAGCTGTTCCGCCAGGCCTCCCAATAGTATTCCGTTCCGAACATGGTAATGTAATTGTCCAAGCCAATGAACTGGCCGGGCTGATTGTTCGGATCATAGTTAAAGAATGAAATATATGCTGCTTTTAAGATGGGATAATACTTCAGCCATAGGGTAAACAGCATAGGGAGGAACAAAATCAGCCAAGGGACGATCTTTTGTACCAAAAAATAATTCCGGTGGGTCAAACGATTCATAACGCGTGCCACTCCTTTCCATTAGTGACTATATTCTATCAAAAGAAAGGAACTTAATGAGAGATATAAAATCAACCTCCTGTGTCACCTTTCTTTACTTTTTGGTGCAATGTGCACTACAAATATGTGCACTGAATACAAGAGGTTAAATATTTTGCCCATAAGGTAGAATTTTCTGCATTTACATGTGCATATGGCTCTGGTATCATATAGGCAATACAGACGAATGCGCTAATTGCACTACCGTCTAAATTTAGAGGAGGAACACTGTATGAAAAAGAGTAAACAACTGCTCGCATTGCTCAGCACCGGTGCAATCGCTTTGTCGATGCTGGCCGGCTGCGGCAGCAATGCCGCCCCCACAGAAACGGGCGCTACTACCGTGCCTGCATCTGAAACAACATCCCAGACCACCGCTGCTAAGGAAAACGGCGATCAGGTCGAGCTCACCATGTGGGTCACAAGCCGTAATCAGGACGAGTTCCAGAATGAGCGCGAAGCTGAGTTCCTGAAGACCCATCCCAACATCAAGCTGAACAAGGTCGTTAAAGAAGGCGACCCCGGTAACGAATTCTATCAGGCAGTCGCCGCTGGCACTGCTCCTGATTTCATCATCGGTTCTTTCACCATGATGGATAAGTACATTTCCGCAGGCATCGTAAAGCCTCTGAACGAGTATCTGGATGCTTGGGAAGAAACCCCCAATCTGGATAAGACTTATCTGGATATGTTCACCCGCGATGGCAAGATCTATGGTCTGCCCACCGAAGTGACTCCCATGCTGTTCGGCTATAACAAGGCACTGTTTGCTGAGGCTGGTATCGAAACTCCTCCCAAGACTTGGGATGAGGCTCTGGAAGTTGCAAAGAAACTGAACAACCCCGACAAGCAGGTGACCGGTTATGCAACACTGACCTCTGAGTGGACAGAGTGGTTCTTCCAGTACTATGTCTGGCAGGCAGGCGGCGATCTGACCAAGAAGAACGATGACGGCACTGCCGAGCTCACCTTCACAGATCCCGCAGCAATCGAGGCTGCTAAGTATTATCAGAAACTGGCTGCTGACAAGCTGCTGCAGAATGATCGCACTCTGAAGTTCAACGACCTGCTGGAGCAGTTCAGCCAGGGCAAGATTGCCATGATGCCTTTCGCAACCGACTGGGTCATGGATGTCGCAAACCGTGGCATGGATCTGGATGATCTGGGTCTGTGCGCACCTCCCGCCGGTCCTTCCGGCAAGTCCGCAACAGCAATCGCCGGTGCATGCTATGTTATCAACGCAAAGTCCAGCCAGGAAAAGCAGGATGCTGCTTGGGAATACATTAGCTGGATGAACAGCAAGGAAGAGCTGGAGCTGACCTACGAGCACAGAGCAAGCAAGGGTGCAATCGCTCCTGTTACCATTGCCCGTACTGACATCAGTGTATCTGACTTCACCGATTTCCCCGCTGACTGGAACGAGGCACTCGAGAGTGTCAACCAGATCGGCAGACTTGAGTTC
>JARHYV010000141.1 GCA_029258495.1 Faecousia sp.
CTGAGGCAGCTCCGGGAGCAAGCCGCCGGCAGGCTCCATCTGCTGGCAGGCAGCGGTGTCAACGCAGGAAATATCCGCCTGATCCACGAGGCCGCCGGCATCACCCACTTCCACCTGTCCGGCAAGCTTACAGAGCCCGGCCCCATGGTCTTCCGCCGGGAGGGTGTGCCCATGGGTCTGCCCATGGCATCGGAATTTGACCGGCAGTATACGGACGAAAATGCCGTGAAAGCTGCACTGGAAGTGATCCGTGCTCTGTAATACCGCCTATTCCATAAAAAGAAACAGGGAGCGTATCGATGCGATACGCTCCCTGCTTTGCATATATGTCACATGGTCGGTGCTGCTTTTTCGATTTCCTCGGGGGTGTGGGTGGAGATATAGTTGATGAACCCCTGTACCACCTTGCGGTCGTTCTCCCCCTCCAGAGGAAGGATCCGGGTTAGGTCGTTGGGGTCATACCGGCAGGCAGACAGTGCCACCGGCGCATCCGTCCCCAGCTGATCCGGAGTATAGAGCATGTAATTTGCTTTGGTTTCCGGGGAATAGAAGGTAAACAAGACCTGCATGGTCACATCCCCTTCCGGGGTGTGCATCACAAAGGTCATCTCTTTTTCTTCACTCATTTGACAAACTCCTTGTTCTTTTCATAGGCGGCAATGACCGCCTCCATCATGCAGCTGCGCAGGCCGCCGTTTTCCAGCGCCCGAACGCCCTGAATGGTGCTGCCGCCGGGAGAGCAGACCGCATCCTTCAGCTGTCCGGGGTGCTGACCGCTCTGCTGCACCATGGCCGCCGTGCCCAGCATGGCCTGCGTTGCATAGGTCAGCGCCTTATCACGGGGCAGTCCGCATGCCACGCCGCCGTCTGCCATCGCCTCAAGGATCTGGCAGAAGAAGGCAGGGCTGCATCCGGCGACCGCACTGCCTGCATCGATCAGATGCTCCGGCAGCTGATCAAACAGACCTGCGCCGCTCATCAGCTCCAGAAATTCGTTCAGATCTCCCTGATTGACCCGGTCATTTGCATCGTACAGGATCAGTCCCTGCCCCACGCCTGAGGGCGTATTGGGCATGATGCGGATGACGGGATAGCCGCCGCCAACCATGCCGGAGATATTTTCCATGGTCAGACCTGCCGCCATGGTCACGAGGATGGCGTCGGTGCGAACCTCCAGAAGGGGCTTTAAGCCGGTGAGCACCTCTTCCATATACTGGGGCTTTACGCCCAGAACCACAAATTTTGCCTCTTTTGCCACGGACTCGTTGGTGGATGCCACCAGATTGTGAGCTGCCGCAAAATCTCTGGCATGCTCCCAACGCTTGGAGCTGACCAGGATCTCCTTCCCCGGTACATTTCTGGCAGCTGCCGTTGCCAGTGCGCCGCCCATATTGCCGATTCCGATAAAACCTAATTTCGCCATATCAACCGCTCCTTTTTTTCTTTTATCATATCAGCACTTTGCATAAAAAGCAATCAAATTGCATTGCGCGGCAAAATTTCCTGTGCTATACTCAGTAGCATCTAATGTGAGGTGATGATCATGGTCAATCAGCAAATGCATGAATTGGGCGCAAACCGCTCCTGTATCCGGGATCTGTTTGAATACGGCCGTCAGCGTTCCGCCGTTGTGGGAAAGGAAAATGTCTTCGACTTCTCTCTGGGAAATCCCTCCATTCCTGCCCCTGCTCAGGTAAACGAAACCATCCGCACCCTGCTGCACGAGATGGACTCGGTTCAGCTGCACGGCTACACCCCTGCCACCGGCGATTTAGGCGCAAGGGCTGCCATCGCCGAGGATCTGAACCACCGCTATCAGGCAGGTGTCCGGCCGGAGGATCTGTTCTTGGGATGCGGCGCTGCGCCGGAGCTTGTCAGCGTGATCCGGGCTCTGGCAGTGCCGGATGCCGAATTTGTTGCCATTGCCCCGTATTTTCCGGAATACAAGCCCTTTGTCACCTGCACCGGCAGCACCTTTCGGGTGGTTCCTGCGGATATCCCAGATTTCCAGATCGATCTGTCCGCACTGGAGGCTGCCATCAATGCCCACACGCAGGCGGTCATCATCAATTCCCCCAACAATCCCTCCGGCAGCGTCTACCGACGGGAAACACTGGAGCAGCTGGCTCAGCTCCTGACACGCAGCGCCCTTCGGGTGGGTCATCCCATCTATATCATTGCCGACGAGCCCTATCGGGAACTGGTCTACGGCGATGCGCAGGTTTCCTTCCTGCCCAAGCTCTACCCCGATACCATCGTATGCTACTCCTATTCCAAATCCCTGTCCCTGCCGGGTGAGCGGATCGGATATGTGTATGTGCCGGAGCATGCCCACGACCACGATGCGCTCTTTGCCGCCGTGTGCGGAGCCGCCCGGGCATCCGGTCATGTGTGCGCGCCGTCCCTGTGGCAGAAGACCATCGCCCGATGCGCCCACCTCCGACCGGATCTGAATGCTTACGAGGAAAACCGCCGTCTTCTGTGGCAGGGGCTGAAGGACATGGGCTATGAAACCGCACAGCCCGACGGCGCATTCTATCTCTTCGTCAAAGCCCCCAACGGCAATTCCCGGAAATTCTCGGAGATGGCAAAGGAACTGGATCTGCTCATCGTCCCCGGAGACGATTTCGGCTGCCCGGAGTATTTCCGGCTGTGCTACTGCGTGAGCAAAAGCTGCATCCAAAGGAGCCTTCCCCTGTTCCGAAAACTCATGGAAGACGCAAAAAAGGCACGCTGATGCGTGCCTTTTTCTTATTTTCTCAGGATACTTGCTGCATTCAGGATCAGCGGACTGTACAAAAACAGAACATCCTGATCGGTGAAGGTCACATATTCCTTCAAAGCTGCCGGTGCGATATAGCGGGTATCCAACAGGGTGATCTTTGCATACGACTGCGCCAAAAGCGGTGTCAGGGACGAGCCGAAGGAGTCCCGGAAGACCACCAGCTCCCGATCCGTCTTCGCATGGGGATTGGTGATGGTCTGCACCGCCATGCCGCCGGACAGGAAGATGTCATAAAGATCCCGGCTGCTCAGCTTGTCCATGTCATAGATCTTGGTGGTCTTACCGGTATCGTAGGAATAAACGCTGCAATCCTCCCAACCGTCCCAAGTGAGATAGCGCAGGGCATCCGCTTTCATGGGCAGCGCCGCCTGCCCGAAATAGACCCCGTAGAATTCCTTCTCCAGTGTCTGCTCTGCAAAGCCCTCCGGCACCTCTGCCCCAAAGCTCCGGGCGATGCGCTGTGCCACGGGAACGATCTTGTCCTGTGTCCAGTGGGTGTCGGTGTGGTAGTAGCTGTCGATGTTCAAAAGATCCGTCACATCCACAAACTCTGCCCAAGGCAGTCCCGACTGCATGGTGTCCAGCAGCTGTGCATAGTCCAGACGCAGCGCTCCGGCAGGCTCTGCCAGATAATAGCCCTTGTCCGGCACCACGGCAAAGCGGATGCTGCAAGCGGTATCCTTGAGATACATCTGATACAGGTCTTCAAACCGATCCACCGCATAGCGCACCATATTGGTCTTCAGCGGATACTCCATTTTGGCGGCATAGCCGTCATGGAGGTAGATGCCGTTGTTGTCCTTTTTCAGCAGCACATCGTAATTGAGATAGGCATTCAATCGGCGGAAACCGTCCCGAATGGGGAACTGATCCACGGCATATTTCCCGAAATCCTTGGAAAATCCGCCGGAAAGCACTTCTTTTTGGGTGATCTTCGGGAATTGCGCCAAGGGTCGGCGCTCAGAAACCGAGGTCTTGTCTGCCGGCTTGACCCATGCAAACACCGCAAGCCCCAGCCAAAGTGCCGCCACAAGCCAAAGCCCTGCATAGCGTGTCCAATTTTTCTTCATTTCGCCACCCCCTCAGAAACGGAAATACAGGAACGGATTAAAGCTCCCGTCCACCAGACTTGCCGTGCAGAGCAGCAGCAGGCAAGCCATCACCACCGGCTCGATCCATTTGCCGTCATAGCGCAGCGCCCACTGCTTGACATAGGGCAGCGAACCCACAATGGCAAGCACCATCACCACGGCATAGCTGCGCAGATAGTACAGGGTTTCCTGCGTGACCAGAGGCACATGCCCCAGACCGAACATGCCGCCGATATCCTGAGCTGCCTGGGAAAGCGAGGTGGCATTGAACAGCACAAAGCTCACTGCCACCGCCAGAAGTACATAGCCGTGCCGGAAGACCCCGGGTATTTTCTGCAGACCGGGAACCAGTTTTTCAAGCAGCAGCAGTCCTGCAAACATCAGCCCCCACAGAACGAAATTCCATGCCGCACCGTGCCACAGTCCGGTAAACAGCCACACGAACAGCACATTGCGCAGCCACTTGATCCGGCTGACCCGGCTGCCTCCCAGAGGGATGTAAAGATAATCCCGGAACCATCCGCCCAGAGTCATGTGCCATCTGCGCCAGAATTCCTGCACGGACTTGGAGATATAGGGATAGTCGAAATTTTCCGGAAAATGGAACCCGAAGATCCGCCCCAAGCCGATGGCCATGTCCGAATATCCGGAAAAATCAAAATAAATATGCAGGCTGAACGCCAATGCATACAGCCAGTAAAACAGCACGGACTTCTCGCCGGAGTCCCGGAAGACCGCGACGAATGCTCCGAGCTGATTGGCGATCAGCACCTTCTTCCCCAAGCCCATCAGAAATCTGCGCAGTCCCAGACGGAGATCCTCCATGCCGGTCTTGCGGTTTTTCAGCTCCCGATCCACATCCACATACCGCACAATGGGGCCTGCGATCAGCTGGGGGAACAGCGACACATAGCAGCCGAAATCAATGAGATTTTTCTGCGGCTCCACCCTGCCCCGATAGACATCGATGGTATATGACAGGATCTGGAAGGTATAAAAGCTGATGCCGATGGGCAGGGCGATCTTGGGCAGAGGGAATGCCGTTCCAAACAGGGCATTTACATTTTCAACCGCAAAAACTGCATATTTATAATACCCAAGCATCCCAAGCCCCGTAACCAGTGATCCGATCAAAAACAGCCTGCGCATCCTCTGGGTCTTCCCTGCGCCGATGGCAAGACCCCAGCCATAGTGGATCAGGATGGAGATCACCATCAGCACCACCAGACGCGGCTCGCCCCATGCATAGAAAAACAGGCTGACCATCAGCAGCCACAGATTTCTCCCCCGAACCGGCAGGCAGAAGTACACCAAAACCACCGCCGGAAGAAAATAAAACAAAAATTCGATACTGGAAAACAGCATCCTCCATCGCCTCTCTCTCAAAAAAGAGCCGCCGCAAGTGCGGCGGCTCCTATGTTTTTATCGATCACTTGACCACACGGCTGACGCTGCCGCCGCACACGGTGGTGAATGCCTCTACGATCTGATCGGTGGTCACGCCGTACTCGGTGTTCAGCATGATGAACATCACCAGATCTCCGCAGACAACTGCCTGCTTTTCGTTTGCCTCTACGCAGACCCACTTGCGGGTGTCGATCTTTTCCATCATGGTATCTGCCAGCTGATCTGCCTTCTCGGCGCTGTCGCAGCGGGCGATGACCAGAGAATATGCCTGTGCGCCCATCATGGTCTCAGAGGCAGCAGCCTCCTTGATGCCCTCGGGGGTTTCCACACCCAGCAGGCTTGTGCGCAGGTATTCGTCGTTCAGGTCAATAGGCAGGGTCATAACGGGCAGCTCTACCTTGACATTCTCATAGACCTTGTCGATCAGCTCAGACACGGTGCCCTCGGGTGCCTTGACGGCATCCTGCTGTCCGCCATTGCTGCCGCAGCCGGCCAGTGCAGCGAACATCATGACACAGGCCAGGATCATTGCAATTTTTTTCATTGGGATTTCCTCCATACTTGTTTGTTTTTAATTAAATTGTAACCGAGCCAAAGAAGAAACATTCCGGTGACAAAACCGGATGCATCGATCCAAACATCCAGAAGACTGGATGCACGCCCGGGAACATAAATTTGAATGGTCTCGTCGATACAGGCGCTCACCAAACCGAAACCCATGACCCCAAGAGGGATGCGCTCATACTCTGTAATGGCAAGACTGCTGCACAAAAGACCCAACAGGGCAAATTCCGAAAAATGTGCCAGCTTGCGGATCACAAGATGCACCGTTTCTCCCTCCGGGAGGAAGGGCATCAGCTTATAAAGCATTGCGATCACTCCGCCGCTCATGGCCGACGACTGCTCGCCTGCCATCAGTGAATTGCCCCAAATAAAAGCAAGGTTCAATCCGATCAGAACCATCAGCAGGATCCGCAGACCCTTTTTCTTCATGCGATCACCCCTAAATGCTCCAGCAGGATCTTGACCCCCAGAAGGATCAGGATCAGCCCGCCGGCAATTTGTGCTTTTTTCTCAAATCGGTCGCCAAACACACTGCCGATCTTCACACCAACTGCCGACAGCACAAAGGTGGTTGCGCCGATCAGCACAACGGCAGTCCGGATCCGGACACTGCCTGCCATCGCCAGAGAGATCCCCACGGCAAGGGCATCGATACTGGTGGCCACCGCCAGGATCAGCATGGTCTTTGGGGCAAAATCCCCGGCATTCTCCGGAGCAGACGGCTCTTTTGAGAACGCCTCCGTCAGCATATTGACACCGATGATGCCCAAAAGTGCGAATGCGACCCAATGATCCACGGCCTCGATGGCACCTGCAAAGGAAGAACCGATCCAGAACCCGATCAGCGGCATCAGTGCCTGAAAGGAACCGAACCAGACGCCGCAGGTCAGCATGCTCGTGCCGTCGGCACGGCTCAGCGTAAGCCCCTTGCACAGGGAAACGGCAAAGGCATCCATGCTCAGCCCCACCGCCAAAAAGAGCAATTCTCCAAATCCCATACAAACCCCCAAGCCTTTTGATCGGCCCGAGGATCGGCACGCTCAGACACACAGGGCGCATGCACGATCAGGGTCGGTTCCATACTCTTTTGATTGTGCGTATTTTATCAAAGCAGAAATGCCTTGTCAAGAAAAAAGGGTCGGCTGTTCCGCTTAAAAATTCTTAACCAAAAAAAGCCGCCATCTTCTGTAAGATGACGGCTTTTATGTAGTATTGTTGTGATATTACAGATACTGCTTCAGGTGGTCGGAAACCTCCTCAGGATCGTCGCAGACAGACATGGTGATATTCATGTTGTTTTCTTCTGCAAACTTGGCGCACCAGCTGATGAACTCCTCGCCAATGGCGCGGTCATGGCCGATGGTCTTATAGAGGTTGTCGATAAACACACTGGTAATGTCGAAATTACCTGCATGCAGACCACTGAGCAGACCCTTCAGCTTATCAACATTATTAATGCCCAGCTCTTCCGAATCAACCAAGCGAACCTTATAGTTGACATCATAAGTCAATTTCTTGCCGTATTCAATGCAGACCAGATCACCGCTCTCGGTGGCGACTGCATCTTGGATAGCGGAAATCAGCTTCTTAGTTTTACCGGAACCCTTCAGGCCCATAATCACTTTAATCATAGGAAACTCCTCCTTTGCTATGCCGTATTCGGCTGTGTCCATATTCTACCATTGCATGAATATTTTTGCAACCTTTTTTATGCATTTTGCAAAAAGAATTTCTCAGGGGTGATCATTTGTCCTCGTAGCCGGGTTTGCCCAGAAGTCTGAACATATTGCGCTTGTAAAGCTCAACACCGGGCTGATTGAAGGGGTTGACCCCCAGAATATAGGCGGAAACACCGCAGCACAGCTCCAGGAAGTAGAACATCTCACCCAGCTTTGCGTCGTTCAGCTCGCCCATATCCATGGTCATCACGGGAACTCCGCCGTCCACATGGGCGGCAACCGTGCCCAAAAATGCCTTCTCATCCACAAAGTCCAGCGTCTTGCCTGCCAGATAGTTCAGACCGTCCAAGTTCTTCACATCCTCGCCGATGACCATCTTGTTTTCCGGTGCATCGAAACGAACCATGGTTTCAAAGATGTTGCGCTCACCCTGCTGGATCATCTGCCCCAGAGAGTGCAGGTCGGGGGTCAGCTCAGCCGTTACGGGGAAGATGCCCTTGCCGTCCTTGCCCTCGGTCTCGCCGAACAGCTGCTGCCACCAGCCGCCGAACATCTTAAAGCCCGGCTCAAAGGACTCGAACAGCTCCATGACCTTGCCCTTCTTGTACAGGGCATTGCGCACACCGGCATACTGCCACACGGGGTTTTCAAAGCTGCGCAGGTCATAATCCTTCTTTGCCTGAGCCGCACCCTGCATGACCTTGAGGATATCGATGCCTGCAACTGCCATGGGCAGCAGACCCACTGCGGTCAGCACGCTGTAACGGCCGCCGACATCGGGGGGGATCACAAAGGTCTCCCATCCTTCCTCACCGGCCATCTGGCGCAGTGCACCCTTGCAGGGATCGGTGATGGCATAAATGCGCTTTCTTGCGCCGTCGGTGCCGTACTTGCGCTCCAGCATCCAGCGCAGCGCACGGGTGGAGATGGCAGGCTCGGTGGTGGTGCCGGACGTGGAGATGATGGCGATGGAGAAATCCTTGCCCTCCAGCAGACGCTGCAGCTCGTTCCAGTGACGGGTAGACAGGCTGTTGCCGGCGAAGAAGATCTGGGGATTGCCCTTGCCCTTGCCGATGTTGTGGTTGACACCCTGCATCAGCTCGATGGCGGCTCTGGGGCCCAGATAGCTGCCGCCGATGCCGATGACAACGAATACATCGCTGTTTTCCCGGATGCGGTCAGCCGCCAGACGGATCCGGCGCATTTCGTCGGTTTCCTCGGTCTTGGGCAGATCCAGCCAGCCCAAGAAGTCGTTGCCCTCTCCGGTGCCCTGCGTCAGGGTCATGTGGGCAGCTGCCACATCCTTCTCGGTAGCCAGAAGTTCCGGCAGGGTCAGCTGACCCCACACATTAGAAATATCTACTTTAATCATAAAAAAGACACATCCTTTCAATTTCGTAATTTATCATCATAATGTTACCGCATCTTCTTTCCAAACGCAAGAGGATTGCATAAATTTTTCGTTACGATAAAATTTTGTGATGATTTCCTCTGGTATTTTTCCCACAATTATGTATAATAAAGGATGGATATTTTTGCGGTGCGCTCCACCGCAGACGAACCACGGAACATAGGAGGAAACGATCTGATGAGATACGGCTTTGGCGTTGATGTGGGCGGCACCACGATCAAGATCGCTTTTTTTAATGAAGATGGCTTAATGCTGCGCAACTGGGAGATCCCCACCAACACCGCAGACAACGGCAGTGCCATCCTGCCGGATATCGCTGCGTCGATCCGCAGCCATCTGACCTGCGAGGGCATCTCAGATGACCATGTCATCGGCATCGGCATCGGCGTGCCCGGCCCTGTCAGCGACAGCGGCACCGTCAACAAGTGCATCAATCTGGGCTGGGGCATCGTGAACATCCACGAAACACTGGGTGCGCTCACCGGATTTCCGGTCAAGGCCGGCAACGATGCCAATGTGGCTGCCCTTGGCGAATGCTGGAAAGGCGGCGGAGAGGGTGCCGAAAATATGGTTCTTGCCACTCTGGGCACCGGCATCGGCGGCGGCATCGTCTGCAACGGCAGGCTCATCGCCGGAGCCCACGGCGCAGGCGGCGAGATCGGCCACATCGTGGTGAACAAGCAGGAAACCGAACCCTGCTCCTGCGGAAACTTCGGCTGCATCGAGCAGTATGGCTCTGCCACCGGTGTTGTCCGTCTGGCAAAACGCTACCTGACCTCCCACGACACCGACAGCACTCTGCGCCATCTGCACAGCATCACCTGCAAGGATGTCTTCGATGCCTGCAAGGCAGGTGACCCTGCCGCTGCTGCCATTGCCGATCAGGTGTATGAGCTGATGGGGCAGTTTGTCGCCAGTGTATGCGCCGTTATGGATCCCGAGGTGGTGGTTCTGGGCGGTGGTGTCAGCAAGGCCGGCCAGATCCTGGTGGACGGGATCACCCCCTATTTCAAAAAATACGCATTCCATGCCTGCCACGGCACCCGGATCGCCCTTGCCACACTGGGCAATGATGCCGGTACCTACGGTGCATTCAAGCTGGCACTGGATGAATTCGGCAAGTGATTGCCCAATACGATAAAGGAGAAGAAATTTATGCATTGCTACCGCAAAATTCAGGATGATCTGTACTGGGTCGGCGCCAACAACCGCCGGCTTGCCATGTTTGAAGGGGTCTATGATGTCCCCAAGGGCGTCAGCTACAACGCCTATCTGCTGATGGACGAGAAGACCGTCCTGTTCGATACCGTGGATGCCTCCGTTTCCGATCGGCTGTTTGAAAATCTGGATGCCATCCTCAACGGGCGCACGCTGGACTATGTTCTGGTGCAGCACATGGAGCCCGACCACTCCGCTACCCTGCAGCAGGTGATCATGCACTATCCCGAGGTCAAGGTGGTGTGCAATGCCGCCATCAAGAAGATGATCGAGCAGTTCTTTACCTGCAGCATCGACGAGCGGTGGGTGGAGTCCAACGACGGCGGCAGTTTCTGCTCCGGCCGCCACACCTTCGCCTTTGTCAAGGCGCCCATGGTTCACTGGCCCGAGGTTCAGGTGACCTTCGACACCACCACCGGCACCCTGTTCTCTGCCGATGCCTTCGGTGTGTTCGGTGCCATCAACGGCGCGATCTTTGCAGACGAGGTGGACTTTGACCACGACTACATGGACGAGGCCCGCCGCTACTACTGCAACATCGTAGGCAAATACGGCATGCAGGTGCAGAACCTGCTGAAGAAGGCCTCCGCTCTGGATATTAAGATGATCTGCCCCCTGCACGGCTTTGTCTGGAGAGAGAACATCGGCCACATCGTGGACAAGTATCTCCACTGGAGCAGCTACACCCCTGAGGAGCAGGCCGTTGTCATCGTCTACGGCTCCATCTACGGCGGCACCGAGAACGCAGCCGAGATCCTGTCCGTCATGCTAAGGGAAAAGGGCATCAAGACCGTGATGTTCGACTCCTCCGTGACACCTGCATCCGAGATCGTGGCCGCTGCATTCCGTTACAGCCATCTGGTCTTCGCCTCTGCCACCTACAACAACGGCATCTTCGTGAAGATGGAGGATCTGCTGAACGATCTGGTGGCTCACGCTCTGCAGAACCGCACCGTTGCGCTGATGGAAAACGGCACCTGGGCTCCCGTAGCCGCCAGCCACATGAAGAAGAAACTGGCTGAGTGCAAGGAGATCCGCCTTCTGGACAACACCGTGACCATCCGCTCCAGTGTCAAGGATGAGCAGCGCGAGGCAATCGCCGCCATGGCAGACGCCATCGCCGCAACCATGTGATCCCTTCTCCGTCCGGAAATTTCCGGACGGAGTTTTTTTGTTTATCCGTTGAAATCCGGCAGGTTTTGCAGTACAATAATAAAAATATAGATGGAGGAGCACCCCATGGAAGATATTTTGGTTATTGGCATCGCCGGCGGCACCGGCAGCGGAAAAACGACCCTGATGAAGAACATCACCGCACATTTTTCCGACTCGATCACCATCCTCAGCCACGACAACTACTACAAGCGCCACGACGATCTCCCCTTTGAAGAGCGCTGCAAGCTCAACTACGACGAGCCCGCCGCTCTGGAAACCGACCTGATGGCCCGCCATCTGGAGCTGCTGCGTCACGGTCAGGCCATCGACTGTCCGGTGTACGATTTCACCCTGCACAACCGCTCCAACGAAACCATCCACATCGAGCCCAGAAAGGTCATCATTGTGGAGGGCATCCTGATCTTTGAAAACAAGGAGCTGCGCGACCTGATGGATATCCGGATCTTTGTGGATACCGATGCCGACATCCGCCTGTGCCGCCGGGTCAAGCGGGATGTAACCAAGCGGGGCAGAAGTCTTGAGTCGGTTCTGGAGCAGTATCAGCAGACCGTCAAGCCCATGCACGAAAAATATGTGGAGCCCAGCAAGAAATTTGCCAACATCATCGTTCCCGAGGGCGGCAAAAACCAAATCGCACTGGCACTGATCATGCATCAGATCCAGCATTACCTGAAGGAGAATCATCTATGACACCCGAATCTCTGATTTTCGATATCGACGGAACCCTGTGGGACTCCCGGGCACTGGTCGCCAGAGGCTACAATCAGCACCTGTGTCAGGTGGGACACCCGGAATTGCAGGTGGATGTGGAATTTCTGAAGACCGTCTTCGGCAAGACCATGCACGAGATCGCAGACATCATGCTTGCCCCGATCCCCGTGCCGGAGCGCTATGAAATTCTGGACGGCTGCATGCGCTGCGAGCATCTGGTGATGGAGTCCGACCCCTGCGACATGGCATTTCCCGGTGTGGTGGAAACACTGGAGGTGCTTTCCGAAAAATACCGCCTGTTCATCGTGAGCAATTCCCAGTGCGGCTATCCCGAGCTGCTGATGAACAAGCTGAATGTGCATCACCTGTTCGAGGGTCACCTGTGCTACGGCGACACCGGCACCCCCAAGGGCGAAACCATCCGGCTGCTGATGCAGCGGCACGGCATCGGCTCCGCCGTGTATATCGGCGACACGCAGGGGGATCTGGACGCCTGCCGCGCAGCAGGCATCCCCTTCATCTTCTGCACCTACGGTTTCGGCACGCCGGAGACCTTCGACGCAAAGATCGATGCCTTTTCCCAGCTGCCTCAGCTCCTGGAGCAGATGGCATAAGCATGCAGATTTTATGCAGTGACTTCCCATTTGGGCGGTCACTGCTTTTTTATTCCCGCATATTCCACAAAATCCCCGCGGATATGCCCTGCCTGTTTTGATAATCTTTCCTCCGGCGGGTGTTTTTGGCTTGATTTTACCGTGTTGATTTGCTACCATTATACCGAATGAATTGTATGATGGAGGTATCATTATGAGCACCGTTTCCTTATATAACCTCTGGCGGGAAAAAGCCACCGAGGATCCCGACCTGCAGCAGGAGCTGCTTGCTCTGGATCCGGCTGCCGACCGTGCCGAGATCGACGAGCGGTTCAGCCGTGATCTGGAATTCGGCACCGCCGGTCTTCGGGGCATTCTGGGCGCCGGAACCAACCGGATGAATATTTATGTTGTCCGCCGTGCCACTCAGGGGCTTTGCAATTATCTCAGATCCACCGATCTGCCCCAGAGCATCGCCATCGGCTATGACAGCCGGATCAAGAGCGACCTGTTTGCCATGGAGGCTGCCCGGGTCATCGCCGCCAACGGCATCACCGCATGGCTGTATCCCCGTCTGGAGCCTACCCCTGCACTGAGCTGGGCCGTGCGCCATCTGGGCTGCGGCGCCGGTATCTGCATCACCGCCAGCCACAACCCTGCCAAATACAACGGCTACAAGGTCTATGGCAGCGACGGCTGCCAGATCGCACCGGAGGTCGCCGATGCAGTCCTTGCCCAGATCGAGAAGGTCGATCTGTTCGACGGGCCTGCCCTGTGCAGCGGCAGCGAGCTGATCCGCACCATCCCCGAGTCCTGTCTGGAGGCATTTCTGGATGCCGTGCAGGCTCAGAGCGTTGCAGGCGCCGGCAAGCCGGATCTGAAGGTGGTCTACACACCGCTCAACGGCGCAGGTCTTGAGTGCGTCACCAAGATCCTCCGCCGCATCGGCATCGAGGATGTCACCGTAGTTCCCGAGCAGGAGCTGCCCGACGGCAATTTCCCCACCTGTCCCTATCCCAATCCCGAGATCCGGGAGGCAATGGAAAAGGGTCTGCAGCTGTGCCGCACCCTGCATCCGGATCTGCTGCTGGGCACCGATCCCGACTGTGACCGCATGGGTGTCGCCGTGCCTCAGGGGGACGACTACCGCCTGATCTCCGGCAACGAAATGGGTGTGCTGCTGCTGGATTACATCTGCCGCCGCCGACTGGAGCAGGGCACCATGCCCCAAAACCCCGTTGCCGTCACCACCATTGTTTCCACCGACATGACCGATGCCGTTGCCGCCGAATACGGCGTGGAGCTGCGCCGGGTGCTCACCGGTTTCAAGTTCATCGGCGAGCAGATCGCCGCACTGGAGGCAGAGGGCAAGCCCGAGCGGTATATTCTGGGCTTTGAAGAAAGCTACGGCTATCTCTCCGGCACCCATGTCCGTGACAAGGATGCCGTCAATGCCAGCATGCTTTGCTGCGAAATGACCGCATGGTACAAGCAGCAGGGTATGACTCTGGCGCAGGCCATCGATGCCCTGTACGAAAAGCACGGTTACTTCCGCAATGACCTGAAGAGTCTCACCTTCGAGGGCTCCGACGGCATGGCAAAGATGCAGCGCATCATGGATACCCTGCGCGCTCAGCCGCCCAAGACCTTTAACGGTCAGCCCGTCACCGAATTTGTGGACTATCTGGCAGAGGGCACCGGACTGCCCAAGAGCAATGTGCTGCAATTCCAGTCCGAGGGTGCCAAGGTTCTGGTTCGTCCCTCCGGCACCGAGCCCAAGATCAAGATCTATCTGTCTGCCCGTGCCGCCGACATGGAAACCGCTGCCGCCGTCAACCGGAAGATCCTCGATGAAATCACCGAGGCTTACTTCAGCTGAGCGGAGCAAACATGGCACACAAGCGTTATGCTCCCAACGGCTCTGCCGTGGTCGTCCAGACCGGAGCAAGCATCATCGTAGAGGATGCTCTGGGCCGCATCCTGATGCAGCAGCGTCAGGACGACGGCACATGGAGCTATCCCGGCGGACGGGTGGAGATCGACGAAACGGTAGAGGCCTGCGCCCGACGGGAGGTTTTTGAGGAGTGCGGACTCATCGTCGGCGAAATGGAGCTTTTGGGGGTCTTCTCCGGCGAAGAGCTGAACCATGTCTATCCCGACGGGAACGAGGTCTGCGGCATCGATATCGTCTATGTCAGCAGGGATTACACAGGCTCCATCCATTCAGAGGATGGCGAGGCGGCGCAAATGGGGTTCTTCCCCATCGATGATCTGCCTGAGCCAATCTCTGCCATGAATGCAAAACAAATCAATACATATCTGCAAACGAGAAAACCACGCAGAAGGTAAGGAGTTTATTATGAATTTATATGGCGCACTAGAAGCCGGCGGCACCAAAATGGTCTGCGCGATCGCAGACGAAAGCGGAAACATTCTGGAGCGGGTCTCCCTGCCCACCCGCACCCCGGCGGAAACCATGCCCGAAATGATCGCATTTTTCCAGAAATTCGACATCTGCTCTCTGGGTATCGGCTGTTTCGGCCCGGTGGATCTGAACCCGGGTTCCAAGACCTATGGCTATATCACCTCCACCCCTAAGCTGGCATGGGAGAACTACCCCATCGTTCAGGAATTCCAAAAGGCACTGAATGTCCCCGTGGGATTTGATACCGATGTCAACGCAGCCGCTCTGGGCGAGGCCACATGGGGCTGCACCAAAGATGTCAAGTGCAGCATCTATATCACCATCGGCACCGGCGTGGGCGTGGGCGTCATCGTAGACGGCAAGCCCCACCACGGCATGCTCCATCCCGAGGGCGGTCACATTCTCCTGAACCGCCATCCCAACGACCCCATGGAGCACAATTTCTGCCCCTATCATACCAACTGCATGGAAAATTTTGCCGCAGGCCCTGCCATTCAGGCACGTTGGGGCAAGCCCGCTGCCGAGCTGGCAGACCGCAGGGAAGTCTGGGAGCTGGAGGCCTACTACATCGGTCAGGCTCTGTGCAACTACATCCTGCTGCTGTCCCCGGAGCGTATCGTTCTGGGCGGTGGTGTCATGCATCAGCAGCAGCTGATGCCCCTGATCCACAAGGAGGTTGCCGCTCAGCTCAACGGCTATATCCGCTGCGATCAGATGGAGCATCTGGAAGATTACATCGTTCCGGCAAGCCTTCAGGACAACCAGGGCATTTTGGGCTGTGCAAAGCTTGCAATGGACGCTTTGAAAGCTGAGGGTGTGAAGGCATGAAACAGATTTTAAGATTAAAACCCATTTTTCAGGACAAGATCTGGGGCGGCAATCGGCTGAACACCGTCTTCGGCTACACCATCCCCACCGAAACCACCGGCGAATGCTGGGCGATCTCCGGTCATCCCGGCGGTGACTGCCGGATCGAAAATCCCGAGTTTGCAGGCGAAACTCTGGGTTCCCTGTGGAACACCAGACGGGATCTGTTCGGCAGCATGCAGGGCGATACCTTCCCCCTGCTGATCAAGATCATCGATGCGAAGGACGACCTGAGCATTCAGGTGCATCCCGATGACGCCTATGCCAATGCCCACGAAAACGGCTCTCTGGGCAAGACCGAGTGCTGGTATGTTCTGGACTGCGACCCCGATGCCACCATCGTCATCGGGCACAATGCCTCCACCAAGGAGGAGATGGCGCAGATGATCCGGGAGGATCGTTGGGACGAGCTGATCCGCAAGATCCCCGTCCACAAGGGTGACTTCTTCCAGATCGATCCGGGCTGTGTCCATGCCATCAAGGGCGGCACCCTCATTCTGGAAACCCAGCAGTCCAGTGATGTGACCTACCGGTTCTATGACTACGGTCGTCTTCAGGACGGTAAGCCCCGTCAGCTGCACATCGCCCAGAGTCTGGATGTCACCACGGTACCCTTCCATGCGGATGCTCCGGAACAGACCGTGACCACCAAGGACGATGCCACCATCACCCATCTGGTCACCTGCCGGTATTACAGCGTCTATCGGGCAGTGGTCAAGGGCACTGCCGCATTCTCTTGGGACAAGCCCTTTGTGAATGTGAGCATTCTCTCCGGCGAAGGCACGCTGGACGGCACCCCCGTCAAAAAAGGCGATCACCTGCTGATCTGCGCAGACTACGGCGATATGACCGTTTCCGGCGATCTGGAAATGATCTACTCCCATGTCTGATCCCTGATAAGATCAACGATCCCCACATGCAGCGAAAATCTGTATGTGGGGATCCTTCGTTTTTATGGCAGGCAGAACCCAGTCCTGCCTCCGCTGCCCTGTTGGTCTTCGGAATTTTCTCCACAATCTCTGCACTTCCTGTGGATAAAAATTCCGGCTGTTTCATTTCGGGATGGTGATGGTCACCACGATCTCGTCCTCGGTTTCCCTTCGCTCGGAAACCGCCGGGATCCCCGAGGACTGGATCCGATTTAGGGTTCGTCCCAGATGGTTCAGGAACCCCTTCAGATTGAACTGGGTCACCTGTGCATCCTTGCCGCCGCTGAGCAGTTCATCGATATACCGCTCCGTTCGGGCAACACTCATATTCATCTGGGTGATGGTTTCGATGGCTTGCAGTTTCTGTGGCTCCGAGGGCAGCCGCAGCAGCGCCCTTGCATGCCGTTCGGTAAGCTCGCCGGCACGCAGCGCCTCCAGTACCTGCGGCGAATGCTTCAGCAGCCGCAGCTTGTTCGCCACCGCACTCTGGCTCTTGCCGATCATTCGGGCCGCCTGCTCCTGACTGAGATTTTGCAGCTGGATCAGACGGGAGATCCCCTGTGCCTCCTCAATGAAGTCCAGATCCTGCCGTTGGAGATTTTCCACCAGTGCCACAACACCGGACTCGGCATCGTCCATGCTCATCACGATGCAGGGGATCTCCGTAAGTCCTGCCTTCTGAGCGGCTCGGAGCCGCCGTTCCCCTGCGATCAGCTCATAGTTTGTTCCCACCCGTCGGACGGACAGGGGCTGAATGATCCCGTGGCTCTGGATGGACTCGCTCAGCTCCTGCAGTGCCTCTTCATTGAAGATCCTCCGGGGCTGCGCCGGATTGGGCTTGATAGAGCGGGCCGGCAAGAACACCACCCGTCCGGTTTCCATGTAAGTTTTCAGTTTTGCACAGTGCATAGGTGCTCCCCCTTGGTAGAATGTATGACCATTGTATCCACCGCCGTCAGGGAAAACCCACGAAAGCAAGAACCCCCAGGAAATAATTCCCCAACATAAAACACGGATTTTACGGTGTTTTCTGATGAATTTCCATGGTTATCGCATTTATCAGCATTCTTTCATCTTTGCCGTCATGCTTTGTCCGGGTGTTCATCGTTGCTTCTCTCGCCGATGCCGGATATCACGGCTATCTAAGTAAAAAAATCCGTGCTTTACAGCAGACGGAGTCCTGATCCATATGATAAAAAGCCGCAGAGCATGTCTGCGGCTTTTTCCGTATATATAACTCGGTCAGAAGTAGACGACCTCGATCCCCTTGAGCAGCAGGGGATTGATATTCACCCGTGCCAGATCCCCCACCTTGCAATCGCAGTCGGTGACATCGATGACCATATTCACCATGCCCACATGTCCCAGTACCCGGCAGGGCGTGCCGTTCACATGGACATACAGGGCTTTTCTCTTGATGAATGCCTTGATATACCGGGCGACACCCCGCAGGCAATCCTTGAACCGCCACAGGTCAAAGCCCCTGTCCACGGCAAATCCGTTGTAATAGCCGATGGACAGCACTGCGATCCTGGTTTCCCGCTTTGCCACCCATCCGGCACCGTAGCCCACGGTATGCCCTGCGGGGATGGTGCGGATCTCTTCCAGTTCCGCCTGACAGTAGCCGATGGTTTTCAGCTCCGTCTTGCCGGAGAATGCCACACGACCCAGCAGCGCCGAGCCGATGCGCACGGCATCGCAGTGCATGTGCTCGTACTGGAAAAATGCGGTGGAGTTGCAGCAGTGCACCATGCCCGTTTCAAATCCGGCGGCACGCAGCTCCTGCACCACCTGCTGAAACCGGTCATACTGTTTCTGGGTGACGGCTGCATCCACGGCGCAGCCAAAATGGGTATAGATCCCCGTGAAGGCAATGTTTGCACTGTCTGTATACAGGCGGTAAACGGTTTCCATCTCCTCGGGCAGGAACCCGTAGCGCCCCATGCCGGTGTCGATCTTCAGATGCGCCTCTGCCACGGTGGCACGCTCTCCGGCGATCTGATCCACCATGCGGGCATCCTCTCGGGAGCCGATGGTGACGATGGCCCCCAGATCCAACAGCTCGTTGATCTCTGCCGGATTGCATGTCCCCTACATCATCAGGATGCTGCATTCGTCAAAGCCTGCCTCCCGCAGGACACGGACTTCTGCCACATCGGTGACGGCGAAGTGATCGATGCCGTGGGCATACAGCACCTGAGCCATCTCCACACATCCAAGACCGTAGCCGTTGCCCTTGATGACGCCCCAGACCACGGCATCCTTTGCCCGTGCCAGGATCACGCCGACATTGTGCGCCAAGGCACTTTTATCCACCATATACGCTCTCATAGGCTTATCCTCTCTGTGTGTCCGGGGTTCAATCCTTCTTGTTCTTTCTCATGTAGCGGATCATCGCCAGCTTGTGGTAGCAGTCGGTGGCGATCTTCAGGGTCTTGTACCAGAATTTGCTGATGACCCAGTCAAATTCGCCCATAAACTCGGTGAAATCGCCGTTAAAGCCCTTCTTGAACTTGTAAAGACCGTACAGGGGGTTGTCCTCGGTGAGATCACCGGAAACACCGCGGAAGTCATAGATCCGGCACTTTTTCTCCACAGCCCACTGGATCATGTTCCACTGGAGCAGATAGTTGGGCATCAGGTTGCGGTGGGCATTGGAGCTTGCGCCGTACAGATACCACACCTTGTCACCGTACCAGATGGCAAGGGTTCCGGCAATGGGCTGACCCTCGTGGAACGCCATGTACAGCCGGCAGTGCTCGCCCAGATTTTTCAGCATGTTGGAAAAATATGCCTCGTCACGGGTGACGAAATTATCTCTCAGACCGGTTTCCACCATGATCCTTGTGAATTCGGGGATCATTTCCTGACCGCAGATCTTCACCTCAACGCCCTTCTTCACCGCAAGGCGGATGTTGTAGCGGTGTTTCTGGGTAAAGGAGGCAAGCAGCTCCTCCTCGGTCTTGCCCTCCACATTCAGGCGGAAGACGAAACGGGGCTGAATGCCTTCGAAGTTCTTGCCCTCCTGCATACAGCGGAAACCCAGACGCTCCAGCTCTGCCCGGAAGGCGGTGTTTTCGATGCTCACATCCGGATCGATCTTGACCACATAGCCGCGGTACTGCTTTGCCAGTGCCTTGACGCCCTGCATCAGCTCTTCCAGAGTCTGGCGGTCATCCAGATCGCACACCGGGCCGCGGCAGATATACAGCATGCTCACCGGGAAAATGGGAGCCTTGCGGATCAGCACGCCCAGTGCGCCCTTGATCTTGCCCTGCTCGTCGCGCACGGCTACCGCCTGAAATTTCCATGCGGTCTTCTGCTTTCCCCACAGCACCGACTGGGCAAAGTGCCCCTTGGGGTGGGACTGGATGAATGCCTCATATTCTTCAATGGTATTATCTTGGATCAATTCATACATATTGGTTTATCTCCATTTGTCATAGTACTGGTTGCCTAGTCAATAGCATACCACAATTCCCCAAGCTCTGCAACCAAAAGCCGCTAATAATCCCCCGAATTTGGAAAACGGCTTTACATTCCCCGAAAAATTTGCTACAATCGTTGCAGGTGCAACTCATTATATCGGAGGGACGATTATGTCTTATATCATGCGCAATATTACCGATATTGCCCGGTGTGCCGCCCAATACCGCTCGGAGGAGCTGGCTCCTCTGGGATTGAAGGCATGCCATGCAAGCTATCTGTGTGTCATCTGCAACAATCCCGGCATCACGCAGGATCAGCTTGCCAAAAAGATCTTCATCAACAAGAGCAATGTGGCTCGCCAGCTTGCCATTTTGGAGGAGGACGGCTTTGTCCGTCGCCAGAGCGCGCCGGAGGACAAGCGCGCCATGCAGGTGTTCCCCACCCAAAAAACACTGGACTGCCTGCCAAAGATCACCCAGATCTTCGAAACCTGGGAGGCTCTGGTGGCGCAGGATCTTACCGACGAGGAAAAAACCATGATGACAAGCCTTCTCGACAAGGTCAAAGACCGCGCCGGACAGTGGATGGACGAACACTGAACCTTCACCTGTAAGAACCGACCCTTCGGTCGGTTCTTTTTTGTTTCTCTGCCGAGCTGAATGTCTATATGATATGCAGATTTGTGGGTTCAGCCGCCCAAATTTTTCGTGATGGGCGGATACAAAAGCTACTTTGTCGAGCCAAACAAATATACACGGCTTTTTCATGGGATTTTTGCACAATTCATCTTGACATTCCTCCCCTGCACAAGTAAAATGGATGAGGAATAGTATGCCTGTCCCACAACCGGACAGCGTTTGCTGATATCCGGCAGAGTATGCCGGTGGTTTTGCGCAAGATCCGCCCCATGGCGTTTTTATTTTGTTCCGCATTTCGTTGCCGGGCCGTGTTCCCGGCCGCTGATCATGTTCAAATCGAATAACCATGTGGCTCTTTGCGTCACCCTCCGGAACTTTTGCCAATACAAACAAGGAGGTGTGTTGCAGAATTATGGAACCCTTTGATATTATTATTGCCGTAATTTGCGCGGCAGTCGGACTTCTCATTGGTGCCGTGGTCGGTATCCAGTACCGCAAGCGTGTGGCAGAACGGGAGATCGGCTCTGCAGAGGCAGAGGCGACCCGCATCATCAACGATGCCATCCGCGGCGGCGAAAACAAGAAGAAGGAAATGCTGCTGGAAGCAAAAGACGAAATCCATAAATCTCGCACAGAGTACGAAAAAGAGGTCAAAGAGCGCCGTGCTGAATTGAGCAAGCAGGAGCGCCGCCTTCAGCAGAAGGAAGAATCCCTGGACAAGAAGACCGATGCCTTCGAGCGCAAGGAAGAGGAGCTGTCCAGACGGCTGGCCAAGGTCACCGAAACCCAGGCCAAGGCCGACGAGCTATGTAAAGCTCAGACTGAGAAGCTTGAGGAGATCTCTCAGCTGACTCAGGAGCAGGCAAAGCAGTACCTGCTGGAAACCGTGGAAACCGAGGTTCGCCACGAAACTGCTATGAAGATCAAGGAGATCGAGGCCCAGTTCAAGGACGAGGCCGAAACCAAGGCCCGTGAGGTCATCGCCACCGCCATTCAGCGCTGCGCCGCCGACCATGCCGCAGAAACCACCGTCAGCGTGGTTCCCCTGCCCAACGACGAGATGAAGGGCCGCATCATCGGCCGCGAGGGCCGCAACATCCGCACCCTGGAAACCATTACCGGTGTCGATCTCATCATCGACGATACCCCCGAGGCAATCACCGTCTCCAGTTTTGATCCCGTCCGCCGTGAGATCGCACGACTGGCTCTGGAAAAGCTCATCGTGGATGGCAGAATCCATCCCACCCGTATCGAGGATATGGTGGAGAAGGCTCGCCGCGAGGTGGATCGCACCATCCGGGAAGAGGGCGAGCGCGCCTGCTACGAAACCGGCGTGCACAACCTGAACCCCGAGCTGATCAAGATCTTGGGTCGCCAGAAGTACCGTACTTCCTACGGTCAGAATGTGCTGAACCACTCCATCGAGGTTTCCCATATCGCCGGCCTTCTGGCAAGCGAACTGGGCATGGATGTGGCTATGGCAAAGCGTGCAGGTCTGCTGCATGATCTGGGCAAGGCCGTCGACCACGAGATGGAAGGCAGCCATGTGCAGCTGGGTGCTGAGCTGGCCCGCAAGTACAAGGAAAATCCCATCATCGTCAATGCCATCGAGGCGCACCACAGCGATGTGGAGCCCAAGAGCATCACCGCCATTCTGGTTCAGGCGGCCGATGCCATCTCCGCTGCCCGTCCCGGCGCACGCCGTGAGAATGTGGAGAACTATATCCGCCGTCTGCAAAAGCTGGAGGAGCTCACCAACTCCTATGCAGGTGTTGAAAAGTCCTATGCCATTCAGGCCGGTCGTGAGATCCGCATCATGGTCAAGCCCGAGGTGGTCACCGAGGACAACATGATCATTCTGGCCCGTGACATCGCCAAGAAGATCGAGTCCGAACTGGAATACCCCGGTCAGATCAAGGTCAATGTGATCCGCGAAACCAAGGCCGTGGAGTTCGCAAAATAAGCCGGCATGACCGGCAGCAGATGCGTGCATGATGCGGTGCTTTTCGCAATGCCCTAAGCCCTGCCCGGTATCGTTTCTGCGGAAAACAACCAAAGATTTAAGCCCCGTCTAAAAAGACGGGGCTTTTCTAATGAACCCAGACAACAACCGGCAGGACACAAACGGGATGTGCAGTCAATGTCATTTTGGGGAACTGCATTCAAAACATGCATTATAAGTATGATTACGATTATTGGTTTTTGCGCAGATACAAAAATTGCATTTGAAAAGATGGGAAACAGATAGATTGCAACCCATTCCGTTTTCTGCCGCACGGGGCTTTCGTACCCATCTGATTTATTTAAGGCAGGAAAAATCATAGACCTTTCGGATCTTCTTACTCTTGGACTGCCCCTTTTCCTCATAGCCGATCCACACATATCGATCCGTTTCTTTCTCGATGTGGGCACGCTCCATCGTGGTGATGCAGCTGATATAGGATAGGAGCCGCCGGGTGCCCAGATAGGTATCCAGAGCCTGCACAAACAGCTCGGGCTTTTTTCGTGCCTCCCGGGTTCTTGTTTCCAGATCCTGAATGTATGCCGCCTCACGCAGGCTGGGCTCTCTGTCGGGCATAGGGGTTACCTCTTCCCCTTCTTCCAAGTACATATCCTTTGTGGTATAATACCCCATTTCGATCATATAGAGGGTACTGCCGCGCTTGATGAATGCCGTGGATTTGGTCAGATTGCATTCTTTGTTTTTCTTGACTACAATCCATATCAGTCCCACCACCAGCAGCAGCTGATAGATCCATCGCACCACGGAGATCACGGGCATAAAATCACTGAAAAAAAGGAGTGCCACACCGCTGAGCAGAGTCTGACCCGGGAAAAAGAGTAATAGGAAGACGATCAGATAGCGTGCAGCCATCATATGAGGTCCGTTTTCCCATTTTTCATCACTTTTTACAGGCTGTTTCATGATAATCGTTTGATCCATATGCAGCGCCCCTTTCTTTTGCTGTGCCATGATACTTGAATTATAGTCCAGAAAACGGGCAAATACAAGAGCGTATCACCATCAAAAATGCTCCCGCGGAAATCCGTGGGAGCATTTTACTCATTTTCGTTTGGGTGACTGCTTGCAGGCAAACCCCTATGGGCTGCCGTTTGCCGCCGCACTATGCACGCATTGCCTGCGGCAGCTTGCCGCCTCTTAGCCCTCTTCGACTACGATTTCGGAAACCTCCAGACCGGGGTTCCGGCGGCAGGTGAAATCGATGGCCCAGTAGCTGGAATATACCAGCAGATTGTTGCCGTGGTAGTCCTCCAACAGCTCTGCATCACTGCCCAAATTCAGATCGGACAGCTCGCCTGCGTAGGCATCGATCCGGCGGATCTCCTCATAGGGCAGGAACTCCATGCGAAGATCCACACCATACTCGTTCTTCATGCGGTACTGGAACACATCGAACTGCAATGTGCCTACAACGCCCACAATGACCTCCTCCATACCGGAGTTGGGCAGCTTGAAAATCTGAATGGCACCCTCCTGAGCGATCTGCTCCGTGCCCTTGACGAACTGCTTGCGTTTCATGGAGTCCTTGGCGGAAACCCGGCAGAAATGCTCCGGCGCAAAGGTGGGGATGCCGGAATACTTGAATTTCTTGCCCGGGGTGGTGATGGTGTCGCCGATGGAGAAGATGCCCGGGTCAAACACACCGATCACATCGCCTGCATAGGCCTCGTCCACGATCTCCCGGTCTGCCGCCATCATCTGCTGGGGCTGAGAAAGACGCATCTTCTTGTTGCCCTGAACATGGAAATACTCCGCGTCACGCTCGAACTTGCCGGAGCAGATCCGCATGAATGCCAGACGATCCCGATGGGCCTTGTTCATGTTTGCCTGAATTTTGAAGACAAAGGCGGAGAACCCGGGGTCAAATGTGTCGATCTCGCCGCAGTCTGCCACACGGGCCAGAGGAGGCGGCGTCATCTTCAGAAATGCCTCCAGAAACGGCTCAATGCCGAAATTGGTCAGCGCAGAGCCAAAGAACACCGGACTGAGCCGGCCGCTGCGAACCTCTTCCAGATCCATCTCACGACCGGCAGACAGCAGCTCCACATCGTCAATGAGCTGCTGATGCTTGGTTTCGCTGTCCAGCAGCTGGGCGACCTGGGGATCGTAAAGATCCACCACCTGCTTGCCGGCACGGCTCTTGCCGTTGACGCCGGAGAAGAACAGCAGCTGTCCGCCTTCCCGATCATAGACACCCTGAAAGTCCTTGCCGCAGCCGATGGGCCAGTTCATGGCATAGGTTTCGATGCCCAGTTCCCGCTCCAGCTCGTCCAGAAGGTCAAAGGGATCCTTGGTTTCCCGATCCATCTTGTTGACAAAGGTGAAGATCGGGATATGGCGCATGGCGCAGACCTTGAACAGCTTGCGGGTCTGGGGCTCGACACCCTTGGCGCCGTCGATGACCATCACGGCGGAGTCGGCAGCCATCAGCGTGCGGTAGGTATCCTCAGAGAAATCCTGGTGACCGGGAGTGTCCAGAATGTTGATGCAGAAACCGTCGTACTGGAACTGCATGACAGAGGATGTGACGGAGATACCACGCTGTTTTTCGATCTCCATCCAGTCGGAGGTTGCCGCCCGGGAATTTTTCTTGCCCTTAACAACACCTGCCTGTGCGATCGCACCGCCGTAGAGCAGGAATTTTTCCGTCAATGTGGTTTTACCGGCGTCGGGGTGAGAGATGATCGCAAATGTCCGACGGCGGCTGATTTCTTCGTGTAAGCTAGCCATAGTATTTTCACTCCATAAATTTGGTTTTACGCATAATAAATCACTTTACTTTACCATATTATCCCCGACAATACAAGACTTTTCCGGAAAAAACGCATCTCACCGGAGGTCACGCGGCAAAGAAAAAGGAGTGTATCCGGCGATACACTCCTTTTTTTCAGATCTGTTTGGTTATTCGCTCTTGATGCCCTCGATCAGACCGTTTGCCAGACCCACCATACCCTGGATCTCGCTGGGGATGATGATCTTGGTTGCCTTGCCGTCTGCCACCTTCTCCATGGCCTCGATGGACTTCAGTTTCAGAACCTTCTCGTTGGGTGCCTTCTCGTTCAGCATTTCCAGAGAGTCGGCCAGTGCCTGCTGCACTGCACGGATCGCCTGTGCCTCGCCGTCGGCCTTCAGAATGGCGGCCTGTTTCTCAGCCTCGGCCTTCAGGATGGCAGCCTGCTTTTCAGCATCGGCCTTCAGGATGGCGGACTCCCGCTCGCCTTCTGCGATCAGGATGGCGGACTTCTTCTGGCCCTCTGCCTGCAGGATCGCCTGACGGCGGTCACGCTCGGCCTTCATCTGCTTTTCCATGGAATTCTGGATATCCTGAGGAGGCAGAATGTTCTTCAGCTCGACACGGTTGACCTTGATGCCCCAAG